>JANLTA010000302.1:0-3054 GCA_031362705.1 Gemmataceae bacterium
TGAAACCAGAGGCCCATAGGCTGCCATCAGTCATTACCGATACCGTATGGGTACCGCCACCAGCCGCAATTGCCCATTGGCTTCCGGCTGCGATTGGTACAGGCGAAATTCGCATCACGCTTGAATTGTCGCCTAATTGGCCGACGTAATTGTTACCGAAGCCGAAGAGGCGTCCATCAGTTCTGAGAGCCATGGAATGATAATACCCCGCCGTTACTCGGGACCAGTCAGCGGCGTTTCCAACGCGGGTTGGCGTAGTCTTTTGTGAAGTTGTTCCATCCCCGAGTTGCCCATGGGCGTTGTAACCCCACGTCCAAAGCGATCCATCTCTTTGCACTGCGAGGGAATGATAGTAGCCGGCCGAAAATCGCGCCCAACTCGTCTCGCTGCCAACCGGGACAGGCGCAAGCCGGCTAGTGGTTGTCCCGTCACCGAGTTGTCCGAAACCATTGTAACCCCAAGCCCAGAGCGTTCCATCGACCTTCGAAGCCAATGTGTGGTAGGTGCCTGCGGCAATCTCGTTCCAGTCGTTTGCCACACCGACGCGAGCGGGACTGACCTTGGCAAATGTCGTTCCATCGCCAAGTTGGCCATAGCTATTGTTTCCCCAAGTCCAGAGACTGCCGTCGGTCTTACGCGCAACGGTGTGCCCGTCGCCAGCAGCTACTCTCGCCCAATCGTTCGCTGCGTTGATCCGCACCGGGACAAGCTTAGCGAGCCCGGTTCCGTCTCCCAATCGGCCACCTCCATTGTCGCCCCATGCCCATAGAGAACCGTCCGTCCGCAGCCCGACCGTATGATACGCACCCGCCGTCACGTCCATCCAATCATTCGCGGCACCAATGCGTTGCGGGCTAAACTTGTTGCCATTCGCCCCGAGTTGCCCTTGAGCGTTGTTGCCCCACGCCCAAAGGCTGCCGTCGGTCTTGCGCGCCACGGTGTGAGACTGGCCCGCGGCGAGCTCCGCCCAGTCATTGCCCGTGCCGATGCGCACCGGGCTGAGCTTGTTCCCCGCGGTCCCATCGCCCAGTTGCCCCTCGGAATTGTAGCCCCACGCCCAGAGGCTGCCGTCGGTCTTTAGGGCGACCGTGTAGTTGGCACCTGCTGCAATCGCCTTGGTAGTGGGAGTAGAGGTGAATGGCGCCAGGGTCAGGACCCCGGCGTCCAAGACGCCGCCGGCGACAGGAGTGAGATTCTTCACCACCGCGACCAGCCGGCTGCCGCCTGCGACGACGACCGCGGAGAGCGTGAGATTCCCGAGCGTGGTGGGCACGCTGGTGAAAGTGAAGCGGCCATCCGCGCCCACCGTGGCGGATAACCCCAGCCCGGACATCGTGACCACTGCGCCCACGGCGGCGGAGCCATCCTGCCGGCGGAGAAATCCGCTTACAGTGGTGAGCGGATCACCCGGCACGACGGTGACGCGTGCCACGGCGGTCGTGCCTTCATTGACGGGGGTGATATCGGCGAGGCCGGGGCAGACGGAGGTGACGAGTCCGTTGGCGTCCACCTTCGCCACGGCGAGATTGCTCGTGCGATAAGTCGTCCAGCCTGTAGCGGGCGTGACATCGGCAGTGGTCTTGTCGGCAAAGGTGGCCGTCACCCGAACCTGGGTCGTCTGGCCGATTGCCCCGGCCAGCGTCGGCTGATCCGGTACCACAGCAAGTATGTCCGGCTTGCGAGGCGGGGTGTCGGTGAACGTTAGGTTGTTGAGTGTAACCGTCGTGGCTTGCTGGATTTTGAAAAATTCAGTGAATGCGTAGCGATTCACTCCATTCTTACTGCTCACTCCGATTACGCGCATATAGTCGTCGCCCACGAAATCCGGGCGTGTGCCCGGGCCACCGGGACCAAACTGGTCAGGCGCAGCGACGTTCCCGAGTCGGATACTTCCCGATGATTTCGCAAAGCCATTTTGGCCACCCACCGATAAACTCCAGGCATCGTTTAAGTTGTCGGGAACAAGTGGGTTTGTATTCCGACGGTATTCCTCTAAATTGACTCTACCGTCCGCATCCGGATCGTCGTATTGATCACGCTTCCCCACGACAAGTCCGTTGGCGCTTTCCCATCCGTCCGGCATCTCATCTCCGTCGATGTCGCCAACAATGCCGACAATACAGTCTATTGAGGAAACGAATCGCTGGCCGTTTTCGTTGAGCAAGATATCGACGCCTGCGGCGCCAACCTGAAGACACGTTACCAAGCCATTTTCCCCAACGCTCACGGAATTGGGTTCCGAAGAGAGGTACTTTGTCCCAGTCGAGGCTGATGTCCGGTCGATGCGCTCGCCGTCCGGCATCTCCAAGAAGACTCGTAGTTGGACACTGTTTCCCTTCAAAAGCATAACGCTGCCTGGTTCGACAATAATTCTAGGCACGCCAAGCGCACCGTTCCGATTTGCGGAAACCAATGCGCTCACTGCTGGCGTTTCGCAGTTCGCCGCGGGAAGAGTCTGCCTCGCGCCTTCCACCGATTCTGGAGTTGGCAGCGATGGATCCTTTTGCCATGGGTCCAGCAAAGGGCGATGCGCAGGATCGAGGCCGAGTGCCGCGTCAGCCGCGGCCCTGTAAAAATCATCAAATGGCCCCAATGCCTCGCCCAAGGATCGGCCGATTTCGTTATGATACAGGTCGCGAATGACATCCAGATAAGGATCGTGCCTATTGATGCCGCCAATTTCGTGGTCATCGCCGTACGCTTTCGCTTGGGTCGCGCCGTACAATTCGGTCGCTATCGCTTGCCAGTAGATATGGCGGAACGCCTCTTCAACTATCGTGGGAAGCGCTTCTCCGTGGGTCGCTAAGTACTCGAGATTAAATTGCGCGGTCGCGGCAATCGCCAATCCACCGGAGAAGACTTTCCCGACCTCCTGATCGATCGTCAGATGAGGGTCGCACACTAAATCTACGCATTTTCCGGTGCTCGCATTAAGTCGCCCGTAGAGACAAGGAGGGATGCAAAAATGATTATCCGAGGCAGCTTGAGCGCCGAGTTGTTGCGACTCGTCACACTCGGGATCGCAGGGATCACATTTCTTACACCTCCCGGTGA
>JANLTA010000280.1:0-7378 GCA_031362705.1 Gemmataceae bacterium
CTCAACGAAATCTTGAGCAAGCACACCGGGCAGACGCTCGACAAGATCGAACGCGAGACCGACCGCGACAACTTCCTCAGCGCTGAGGAATCCGTCAGTTATGGTCTGATCGATCGCGTGCTCGAGCGGATGCCAATGCCCACCGCCACGGTCAAAGCCTGATCCCATCCTGAACACGGGTGCGACGAAGGCGGACCGGGCGCGATGCCGGTCCGCCTTCTTTGTTTGGACACCCGATGCTGCGCCGGCGTTCGATAATATCGATTCTGCTGACAGTCGTTGCCATTGCCGGCGGCTGCAAGAGTCGTTCGGACCTTGTCGAAGCCGAACTGCGGCTCAAGGACCGCCAACTCCGTGAAGTCGCCGAAGAACGCAACCGCCTCGGCGCGCTCAATGAAGCCTACGAAAACTCACTGCGCGGTGGCCCACCCTGCCCTCAGGCCGGACGAGGCGGGTCCGCGCCAGTGGACGTCAAAGACATACAGATCGGCCGCGGCACCGGCGGCATCGACGAAGGCCGTGGCCCCGGCGACGAAGGCATCCAGGTGATCATCGTGCCGCGCGACGGCGATGGCAGCGCAGTGAAAGCTCCCGGCAGCGCTAGAGTCACCGCCATCCAAGTCAGTCCGGAAGGATTGAAAACACCGCTTTCCACATGGGAGGTTAGCGCTCCGTATCTTCGCCGCAATTGGAAGACGGGATTGCTCAGCAGCGGCTACTACGTCGCGCTCCCGTGGCAGATCATGCCAATGAGTGAGAAGTTACGCATCGTCGTGCAATTCCAAACTCCGGACGGCGCGATGTTCGAATCCGAGCGAGACATCCAAGTTCGCCTGACGCATCTACGCGGTGAGCAACTGCCAAAACCACTGGACCCGGACATCATTCCCGCGCCCGCCGGCCCGATAGGCGTGCCAACGGCATTCCCCGCAGTTCCCAGCGGCGTACCCACGGCCATCCCCGCACCGCACCAATTCGACCCCACCGCCCCGCTACCGCCACCAACGCCGTGGAACGCCGGACCGGAGTTGGGTGGACCAACGACGAGTCTGAAGCTGCCAGCGACATTGGGTAAGCCGCACGGGCGGACCAACATGGGAAAAAGCAACTATCGTCAGTGATAGCCTTTCCCGAAGCTGTCGCTATGGCGTATGATAGAATGAGCGTGCGAGGATTGACTATGAGTACGATGATAGTTCGAAGCAAAGTCGATTCCGAAATCCTCCATCCGCCGGAAATGCGATCATTGGATACCTCCGCTGTCGACACTACGAGTTCTGAAGTAATAGATACTGACGCTTCTGGCGACTTTTATGATACCGTTGGCTCTATTCCAGCCGACGAATCCCAATGGTCGAATCGACAATCGACCTTTCGCACTTGGCGTGCTGATTCTCGATTCGCCGCGTACTGGCCGATGTTGGATCGATTGCTGACACTTGACTTCGCCGGCACGCGCGTCTGGGCCGTTGCCGCTGAAGCAATTTGCGGATTGGATTCCGAAGCATACGACTTTGAAGCCTGGCACGATTTGCGTGAGTCGAGCCGGCTGCCGCTTAGCGATCGCGCACCATGATTCTTGTCGACACAAGCGTCGTCATTGACTTCGTTCGCGGTAAAGAGCCAAAGTTAGCGGCCTTGCTGATGGCGCATCCGGTTGCTGTCTGCGGCGTCACGCGAACCGAGTTCCTCTGTGGTGCCCGAGACCCCGCTCATCGCCACAAACTCATTGCCATCTTGGCCGCGTTTCAATTCGTGCCTTTCCCGGATGCTCTTTGGGACGATGTCGGGGACACCGTAGCAGCGCTTCGGAGTCGTGGCATCACGGTGCCGCTACCCGACGCAATCATCGCCACCTTGGCGATCAAGAATGATATCGAAGTCTGGACCCGCGATCCGCACTTCTTCGCCATTCGGGCCGCGCTACCGGCGCTAAAACTGTTTGAAGAACCGCCATAGAACTCTGTATTTTGCGTTAGTTCTAATTCGGCGCAAGTCCCACCCGTGCAAACGTTTACATACTGCTATTCGGTGGGCGCACCACGCTCTCCATGTTTTTTCCGCAAAATGCGCGAACCGGACTTGGGTTTGGTGCGTCTGAAGGTTAGAAACCAGAGATGGTTCGTAGGACGGCTGCGCCATGAAGCGGTTCGGGATGGTCCCGAGCCATACGGCAGCGGCCAGTAGGCTTGAGAGGGTTTGACGCCCTCGGAGTCTGTGCAGATGAATGTCGGGCGGCGTTGAGTCGCCCACCCTTTTTCAATCGGAGGTCTGTCATGACCGTTACCACGATGGGTTCGCGAGTGCTTTCGGGTTTGAATGTCGGCGTGAATAGCGCCGCCACGACCCGGTACGTCGCTTCCCGCATGGGCGCGGAACGGACTTCCGAATCTCCGTTCCCCTTTTCATTGCGCGACCCGCGCACAGCGAACGATGAACGCCAGCTTCCGGCTTATTTAGCCGCGAAGCTGCCGGCCGGTCGGTCGGTCAAGTGTCGGGGACGCAGCATCCCAACGATATGCCACAGAGCGTGGCAACTCGATCTCGGGAAACGCAGCGTCGGGAAGTAACGCAGTTGCGATGATGTGACGCCACGGGGCCTCGGCCTCGGGAGTGTTCACGGCCGACAGCGATCGGTTCGTCGAGCTATGGTCATGCACCATTCGGCTCGGGAACGCGGCCGCGATTGTGTCGTGTGCATTTCTCGGCAGTGCCTATGTGCGCTTCACCCCATCGCCATGTACGGCCATTCGGCAAGTGGGCTTGCTCCTCCACCACGATCGGGAGCCAGTCGCGCCGTTTGGCCGTTGGCGAAACCGCAATCGGATCGGACACGGGGATGGAGACTATGTCTTGGATTGAGGCGACGGCATTGGTGCGGCGAGCGCAGGAAGGCGACCGGGCGGCCTTTGGTGCGCTTGTCGAGCGGTTCTCGGGCGCGGTGTACGCCGCGGCTCTGACCCGGGTGCGGAACGCGCACATGGCCCAGGAGTTGACGCAGGAAGTGTTCGTGCATGCGTGGCGGAAAATCGCGCAGCTTCGTGATCCGCGTTGCTTTGCCGGTTGGCTCCGGCGAATCACGGCCCGCATGGCCATCAACATGCTGACCCGCCGGGCAATCCCCGTCGGGGCTGGCACCGACGCTCTGGAAGGCGTGGCCACCGTGACGAGCGATCCGCTCGACACAATGGTTCGGGCCGAGCAGAAGGTGGCCGTGCGCGGCGCGTTGCGGCGGTTGAAGCCGATTGACCGGAGCGCGCTTGAGGCGTTTTACCTCAAGGGTCAGTCACTCAATGAAATCGCCGATCGGTTCGACGTGCCTCTGGGCACGGTAAAGCGGCGATTGCACACCGCCCGGTTGCGGCTCAAGGCCGCGCTGGAAGGCGGCAAACCGCGCGAGCGTGAACTCGCCGCGGTGTGATGGATGAGTTGTGACCGACCCGGCGGGAACGCCCACCCGCCGGGTTGTCTTTTCGAAATAAGGCAACAATTATCCCTTCTTCTTCGGCCGTTTTCGCTTTGACTTTGATGACGACACCTGCGGCGTCAACGGTCGCATTCGGATGCGATCGTCGGTCACGACCGAAAAATGCCCCGACCAATCCGTACGTCCATCCAACGTTTCCACGACGCGACGATGATCGGCTTCAGGGTTTGAGCCGTCCAGTCGAAATAGAACGATGCCGCACGATGAAGGCAGGCGTGCCCGAAATGCCAACTCGCCAAAGTCCTTGTCGTGTGTGATGACAATTCGCTTTTCCGTTTGAGCGCGGGCCAGGATAACATCGTCTTGCTCAGAGCGCATCGATTCCTTAACGGATAATACGTCGTGGCCACGACTGCGTAGTTCGTCAATGACCGTGCTCGCGATGTTCTCGTTAGCAAGCAGTCGAAGTGTGACGACCATCAGTTTGGAACCAGGAAGACCCGTTCCGCACGAAGGCTCTCGCTGGCGTAAGCCAAACAAGCCTGAATGTCGGCAGCCTTGAGGTGATCGTATTCGTGCAAAATCTGCTCTGTAGTCCAACCCCGTCCGAGCAAGTCAATAACGAATTCAACCGCAATGCGCGTGCCCTTAATAACAGGTTTGCCAACGAGAACCGTGGGGTTCACCGTAATTCGCTTATGCCAATCCATTGAGGCATCCCATTGCTCGCCAAGTCACATACTCGACCACGTGATTTTAGCCCAAACGCCGCAGGTTGTCGATGTTGTTGCAATTGACACCCCTAGCGCTACGGCTACAATTCGGGGTCGCAGTCCCTGTGCGGGCATTTGAGGAACTTGTGACGCCGACGCCGTTGCCACCCGATGATCATGCCGCCAGCCGGGCGGAGAAATTGCAGCGGATTGTCGCGCTAGGCATGGACCCGTGGGGCCAGCGGTTTGACGATCATCAGCCCATTGCTACTGTGCGGGATCGGCCATGCGTGAGTTTTGATGACGGACCGACCGAAGAGGTCAAAGTCGCCGGCCGCATCATGCTCCGGCGCATTCAAGGCAAGGTTCACTTTCTGGAATTGCTCGATCGCTCGGGCCGTGTGCAGATCATGATCGGGGCGAAGCAAGTTGGCGTGGATGGCTGGGAACTGGCGCAGAACTTTGACCTTGGCGACATCATTGGCGTCGAGGGAATCTTTGGCAAGACACGGAAGGGTGAACCGACTGTACGCGCCGAAGGATTGACTTTTCTCACCAAATCATTGGAACCGCATCCGACAGATTATTACGGCATGGCGGATGAAGAGTACCGCCTGCGGCATCGTTACCTCGATCTCACTTACACACCGGATGCGTTGAAGCGGGCCACGCAACGTGTTGCAATTGTGCGCACAATTCGCACGTTTCTTGATGCCCGTGGCTTCATGGAAGTGGAAACGCCGACACTGCATTCGATTGCTGGCGGTGCCGCCGCACGGCCGTTTACGACGCATCACAACACGCTCGATATCGACTTGTATCTGCGCATCGCGCTGGAATTGCATCTCAAGCGCTTGTTGGTCGGCGGCATGGAGCGCGTTTACGAATTGGGCCGCGTGTTTCGCAATGAGGGCGTCAGCCGCAAGCACAATCCCGAGTTCACGATGCTGGAGTTGTACCAGGCCTATGGCGACTACCGCAGCATGATGGACCTGACGGAAAGTATGATTCTCGCGTGCATCGACGTATTGAACATGGGACACTCGCAGACCCATAATGAGTCCAGGGCCGGGCAAGACCCGCTACGGGTGCTGCCGTTCGGTGAGCGATTCCTTGATTTCACTGCGCCGTGGCCGCGTGAAGCGTACGGCGATCTGTTCGCGATGCACGTCGGTTGTCCGTTCGATGATCGCGATGCCGTCAAGGCGGCCGCGGTCAAGAACAGCATCGACAAGATCGACAACAAGGAGCACGAAGTCCTCGTGCATGATTTGTTCGAACATGTCGTCGAACCGATGTTGGAACAAAGTAATCGCCCGGTGTTTGTTTGCGACTACCCCGCCGCACTGTGTCCGTTGACCAAACGCAAGCACGGCCACCCGAGCATCGCCGAGCGTTTCGAGCTATACGTCTTCGGCATGGAACTGGCGAATGCCTACACGGAACTCAATGACCCGGTGACGCAGGAAGAGTGCTTTCGCCGACAATTGACTGGACTGCCCGCCGATGAATCGATGGCCAAGATGGATGACGACTTCATCCGCGCGCTGCGACACGGCATGCCGCCGGCCGGCGGGCTTGGCGTTGGCATTGATCGGCTCGTTATGCTGCTGACCAACACGCAAACCATTCGGGACGTGATACTGTTTCCGCTGTTGCGACCGGAGAAGTGAGGAACAAGGATGTATAAGCCCCTGCTGTGTTGGCGCTATCTCAAGACCCGCTATCTGGCACTTGTCTGCGTGGTCAGCGTCATGCTCGGCGTAGCGACGCTGATCGTGGTCAATGGTGTCATGGCCGGCTTTTCGACCAAGTTGCGCGATCGCTTGCATGGCGTTCTGGCCGATGTGGCAATTGAGTCTCTGGCCTTCGATGGTTTTGCGAATCCCGAAGGAATGATGGTCCGCATCCGTTCGACGGCAGCCGGCCCATACATCACGGCCATGTGCCCCGCGATAGAGACGCCTGGCATGATTCAGTACACGTTCCACGGTTCGCCGATCACGAAGATGGTGCGAGTCGTGGGTGTGGATGCAGCTGCCCGCGCGGCCGTTGGCAGTTTCGGCGAATACCTCTATGACGACAAAGACCAGCGCATCGCACCGTCGTATGAGTTGTCGCCAAACGCAAAGTACCGTTTTGATTCATTCCGAATGCCGGCTGCACCCGCGCCGCCGGCCGCGAACCCACCGGAAGCTGGCGAGATGCCGCCAGTGGAAGAATGGGTTCATGATGAAAAGCGCGTCGCTGGCATGTTAGTTGGTCAGGCCTTGGTTCACTTTCGCCGCCCGTTGAAAGATGGGGCATCAGAAGACATTTATACCTGCGAACCGGGCGATACAGTGTCATTGGTCTGCCCCGGCGGAGCGAAGTTGACGCCGGAGTATGATCGCTTTGCCGTCGCCGGTTACTTTAAGTCGGAGATGAGTGAGTACGACTCGGGTCTGGTGTTCGTGCCGCTTGATCACTTGCAGCGGCTGCGCGGCATGCAGGATCGCGCGACGAGCATTCAATTGAAACTCACAGACTACTCGAAAGCCAGGTTCGTCGTTGATGCCCTGCAACAGGAGTTCTCGCCCTATGAATTTCTGGTGCAAACGTGGGAAGACAAGCAAGGACCGATTCTTGCAGCTATCGACATCGAACGAGGTATCCTCAATGTGCTTCTCTTCCTCATCGTAGGCGTCGCCGGCTTCGGGATACTTGCGATTTTCAGTATGATCGTCGTGGAAAAAACCCGCGACATCGGTGTACTCAAAGCGCTCGGCGCTTCCAACGGTGGCATCATGAGCATCTTTCTTGGGTACGGCCTGCTGCTCGGTATCGTCGGCGACTTGTTGGGCACTGGAATGGGTCTGGCAATTACCAAGAACCTAAACACGATTGAGTCGTTCTTGAGTACCGTCACGGGGCAGCATGTCTTCAACCGCCAAGTGTACAATTTCAACAACATCCCCGTGGATGTGCAGCCGACGAGTGTGCTGTGGATCAACATGGGTGCCATAGCAGTGGCAGCCATTTTCAGTCTGCTGCCGGCCATGAAGGCCGCGCGGCTGCAACCTGTGCGGGCACTGCGCTTCGAATAACAACGGAACCGACCAATGCTGGAAGCACGAAATCTGTTCAAGAGCTATCGCCGCGACGCGGTCACGGTGCCGGTGCTGCGCGGCGTGGACCTGGACGTCCACTCCGGTGAGTTTCTCAGCGTCATCGGCGCATCCGGTTCGGGCAAAAGCAC
>JANLTA010000344.1:0-7147 GCA_031362705.1 Gemmataceae bacterium
GTGTTCGATGCTGCCCATGCAAACCGCTTCGCTCACATCAAAGCTTCAGAAACGACCTTGTCCGCGTGCGTTTTCCAAAATGGCTACAAAATGGCTACATTTCAATAGCTTGGACTCAAAAATCACTGCCCCGCTCAGGACTCGAACCTGAAACCCGCTGATTAAGAGTCAGCTGCTCTGCCAATTGAGCTAGCGGGGCTGGTAGCCTCTGATTTACCGTCAATTCAGCGTGACGGCAAGACGCCGAGTGCTTCGTCGCCAGTGTGGACGGTGATGCAATTGTTGAGGTTCGCATCATTGTACCGGATGGCGGGCGAACCTTTCGTCGCATGCACACCACCGTTCCCTATAATTCCCGATTGAATTGACACACAACTCAATCGCCGGAGGCGACACGCACATGGCCGAGAAGATCACGCCGCGCGGGCAGGATTATGCCCAGTGGTACATCGATATCGTCAAGCAGGCTCAGTTGGCGGAGAACTCCGACGTTCGCGGTTGCATGGTGATCAAGCCCACGGGCTACGCCTTGTGGGAGAAGATGCAGCGGGCTTTGGACGGGATGTTCAAGGAGACCGGGCACGTCAACGCTTACTTTCCGTTGTTCATTCCCAAGAGCTTCCTTGCCAAGGAAGAGGAAATGGCCGAGGGGTTTGCCAAGGAATGCGCGGTCGTGACGCACTATCGGCTTAAGGTGGAGAAGGGCAAAGGCCTCGTTGTTGATCCCGAGGCGAAGTTGGAAGAAGAACTGATCATCCGACCAACTTCGGAAACGATCATTTGGAATACGTACAAGAACTGGATTCAGAGCTATCGCGACTTGCCGTTGCTGATTAACCAGTGGTGCAACGTTGTGCGCTGGGAAATGCGAACGCGACTCTTCCTTCGCACGGCCGAGTTTCTTTGGCAGGAAGGCCATACGGCACACGCCACGGAAGCGGAAGCACAAGCGGAAACGCGAACGATGCTGGAGGTGTATCGCCGATTTGCCGAGGATTGGATGGCGATGCCCGTGTTGACGGGACCGAAGAGCGAAGGCCAGAAGTTCCCCGGCGCGGTGCAGACGCTGTGCATTGAAGCACTGATGCAGGACGGTAAAGCGCTTCAAGCCGGCACGAGCCACTTCCTCGGGCAGAACTTCGCCAAAGCGTTCGACGTGACGTTTCAGAACCAACAGGGCCAGCGCGAGTTTGCCTGGGCGACAAGTTGGGGTGTGTCAACTCGGCTCATCGGGGGCCTCATCATGACGCACTCGGATGACAACGGCTTAGTCGTGCCGCCGCGTTTGGCCCCGTTACATGTTGTGATTTGTCCACTGGGTCGCAACGATGCTGAGCGCGCTCCTGCCATCGCGGCCGCTGAGACGTTGGCGGCAGAATTGCGGGCCATTCCGCGCGATGAGTTCTTCGGCTATGAGCCGATCAGCGTGAAACTCGACATGTTGTTTGACAAGCAACCCGGCTACCGCTTCGCCGAGCATGAACTGCGTGGCGTGCCCGTGCGCGTAGAACTTGGACCGAAGGACTTGGAAAAGCAAGCGTGCGTGGTGGCTCGCCGCGATGTGCCGGGCAAAGAGGGCAAGCAAATGGGCGTGCCTCTCACCGGAGCAGCGCAGCATATCAACGCACTCTTGCGTGATATCCAGGCGAGTTTATTTACGAAGGCCAAGAAGCTGCGCGACGACCGCACGCGCCCGGTAAACAGTTACGACGAGTTCAAGAAAGAAATCGAGCAGCCCGGGTTTCTGCTCGCCCATTGGGACGGCACGCGCGAGACCGAAGACAAAGTGCAGCAGGAAACGAAAGCAACGATTCGCTGCATCCCCGACAACGTGCCAATCGAGCCGGGCACCTGCATGGTCAGCGGCAAACCCTCGGAGCGGCGCGTGGTGTGGGCGAGAGCGTATTGAGTTAATGTGATGTAGCGGAATTCGCCAGAATTCCGACTTCGCAACCTGCGGATATCTAGCGAATTCCGCTACGGCTAGTGAGCAAGTTCCACCCGTTGCGCGGCCCGTAGATCCTCAACACTAAACCCGTTACACGCCCGTTACCCACCTGCGCGAGCAACTCGGGTAGTATTGCCAACACTGGCGACGGCGGGTGATCGTCGCTGGTTTTCCTTGCAGGAGGTGGACCAATGTTCCGCGCCGCTTTCGTATCCGTGATTGCTATGGCTGCCATGTTAATCGCAACTTCGCCGGGAGTCGCCGATCTGCGCGGCAAGCCGCTTCCGCCGCCAAAATACAAACTCAGCGGGCCGCACATGCACGGCAATCTGACGCTCTACTACATGCACGGCCCGGATACCGTACCGGGTAAAACGGTTCTGACGCTGAAAGAGGCGATGGAGAAGAAGGTCGTCACTGTGCATGAAACAAGTAACGTCAACACGTTGACCATCGAGAACACCTCAACGGAAGTCGAAGTCTTCGTGATGTCCGGCGACGTGGTCAAGGGTGGAAAGCAGGACCGTGTGATTGCCTTCGACCTGGTGTTGCCGGCCAAGTCGGGCGTGGTGCCGCTGCCGTCGTTTTGTGTGGAGCAGGGCCGTTGGCGGCAACGGGGTGCGGAGGCGACGCATCAATTTACATGTTCTGATTCGCAGATATGTAGCAAGGAACTCAAGGTCGCGGTGAACTCGTCGCGACAGCAGGGCGAAGTGTGGAAAGAAGTCGAAACCTCGCAGAAAAAGATCAGTTACAACATTGGCAAGAATGTGCAGAGTGCCGCGTCGCCGTCGAGCCTGCAGTTGGCTCTGGAAGATAAGGACCTGCAGTCGACAGTGGCCGAGTACGAAACGGCGTTGGCTGGCGGATGCCGCCAAGCTCCCGACATCATCGGCATGGCCGTCGTCGTCAATGGAACAGTATCAGGGGCCGATGTGTTTGGCTCGGCCGATTTGTTCCGTAAATTGCATCCCAAGCTGCTGAAGGCGGCTGCCACTGAGGCATTCGCGGAACTGAAGAAGGAAAGGACTTTTGAGGCATGTCCGGCGGAAGCTGTCGAGGCGTTCCTGGTGGAAGCCGCGAAGGCCCCGATGAAGGAAATTGAAATCGTGTCGAGCGGCGGACAAGGCCGACAGACGATGAACAATGTCGCAGCTCAGCCGGGGAAGGGTGCGAATGCCGCGAATTACCGTTGCCGCATCGTGCAGTACACGGCACCAAAAACGTTACTGGTCGAAAGCCATGACAACGAACAAGCCAATGTGGTGTGGCACCGCTGTTATGTTGCGAAGGATGAGCCGAAGGTCAAACCGGCGCAGCAAGTGGAACCGCAACAGCGACGTGGCAGCGTGAATCAGGAACCGAGTCAGCGTTAATTGCTGCTCATTAAGTAGTCGTTTCCCGATATAGTTCGGGAAACGATGTCGCCGTAGTCGAACTTAAACTGCCGCCAGTTGCGGCGATGTTGCAATTGGGTCTTGCAGCGCGGTGAGTCGCTTGGCGGCTTTTGCTAGGCGGCGGACGCCTTCTTTGATTTGTGCGACTGTGGCCACACCATAACACAGGCGGATTTCGTTTTTGGGCAGCCGACCAGAGGCGTCGGGGACATGGCAGAACTCGCCCGGTACGTACATGACACCTTCACGCAACGAATCTTCCATCAGTGGGCTGCCGGGGCCGGTGGGCACGGCATCAGGAAAACGCAACCAACAGTACATGCCACCGGCGGGTGTGATCCACTTCACCGTCGGCCATTCACGGAAGGCGGCAGTCAGTGCTTCGACCATCGCGTCGCGTTTGGCCCGATAGGCCTCACGTAGTGCAATGACATGCCGATCGTAGCTGCCCGTCTTCAGCAACTGCAGCGCGATGTGCTGATTCAAGTTTGCGGAGCCGAAGTCGTGGTTGCCCTTGATGCGCAAGGCCGACTTCATCAGGTCGCGAGGCAACAGACCAAAGCCGACACGGATGCCGGGCGAACATGGCTTGGAAAAAGTGGAAGTATATGCGACGTATTCGTTGGTGGTGTCGAGGCATTTCACGCTGCGCACGTCCGGGCCGTCGAAACGCATTTCGCGATACGCAGCGTCTTCGAGAATGAGGATTCGTTGCCGCTGAGAGAATCGCCGGGTGAGTTCGAGCAAGTGTCGGCGGCGCTCGGCGGATAACGATAAACCACTGGGATTCTGGAAATAGTCGACGGTGTAGATAATCTTGACGCGGCCGAGCTTGCCGGTTTGTTCGAGCCGTAGCAATAGCGTTTCGAGTTGGTCGATCCGCATGCCGTGTTCATCCATCGGCACGCCGATCACTTCGGCACCGAGGCTGACCAACACGCTGTGGTACGCGAAATACGACGGCGCTTCGGTGATGACGATATCACCGGGATCCAACAGGCACTCGCTCAGTATGTAAAGCAACTGCTGCGAACCATTGGTCATCAACACATCGTCGGCCGTGAGCGAAAGCGAATCGAGCGATAGGCCATCATCGTGTGCGTATCGGGCGAGAATTGCTTGCCGTAATGCGGCCAATCCCTGCGTTGTCCCGTATTGCAGCGCGGCCTTGGCGGTGGCTGGGTCCGCGAAAACGTCGGCGACGGCTCGTGCGATTTCAGTGGTTGGCAGCGATGGTTCGTCCACCAGGCCCGCGGCCAGGCTGATGAGGCCGGGCGTTTCAATCGCCTGCTTCATGAATTGGCTGATCGGTTGCTCGGTGGTGCGCTGAGCTTGCTCGGAAAGTCGGAGGGGGGCGTGTGGCATAGTTGTCACCCGATTACTCGGCTTTGGCGTACGCACTAAGCTAGCATTGTTCCCCGATGGCGACAAGTCGGCAAAACTCATTCAAACGTATCGAACAGCGCCACATCCGGGCAGATGGTTTTCACAGAATTGGTCAGATAAGTCTTGATTTCCAGCATGGTGCGCATCGGCAGTACCAGGTCGAGGATTTCGCGGGCGACGCGGTTGTTCAAGGAGCGGATCACCTGCTTGACGTTGGGCACAAAAGCCGGCGTCATGCTGAAAGAGCGCAGGCCCATCGCGAACAACGGCAACACGCAACGCGGCCGGCCCGCCATTTCGCCGCACACGGTGATCGGCACGTTTCGTCGAACACACGACTTGATGACACGCTGCAATAGGCGATAAATTGCTGGCGTGAACGGCTCGCACAGATGAGCCACTTTGGGATTGTCGCGGTCGGCGGCCATCAGGTACTGGATCAAATCGTTGGAACCGACGCTGACGAAGTCGGCCTCGTCGAGCAGATCGTCCACGCACACGGCCGCCGCCGGCACTTCGATCATCACGCCGACGGGAATGTCGCCTTGAAAGGGCACATGCCGCTTGGCAAGTTCATCGCGAGCGCCTGCCACCAGCACTTTGATCTGCCGCATCTCCTCGACGGTGCTGACCATGGGAAACATGATCTTTACGTTGCCGAACTTGGCGGCGCGGAATATTGCCTGGAGCTGCGTGCGAAAAAAGTCCGGGTAGTCGTTGGTGAGGCGGATGCTGCGCCAGCCCATAAACGGATTGGCTTCCCGGCCGTGCGCGAAGTACGACACCATCTTGTCGCCGCCGAGGTCCAGCGTGCGGATGGTGACCGATTTGTTCGGCGCAGCTTCGATTACCGCTTTGTATGCAGCAAACTGTTCATCCTCGGTCGGCACCGATGGATGCGTCAGGAAAAGATACTCCGTGCGATATAGCCCGACACCAGTTGCTCCGACTTGGCACGCGGCTGCCGCGTCGGATGCGTTGTTCACGTTGGCGAGGATTTCCACCTTGATGTCGTCGGTGGTAATGGCTTCCTGATCGCGGTTCTCAACGAGGCGATCGCGCAGGTCGAAATACTCACGCTGAAACTTGCGGTAAGCGGCCTCGACTTCCGGGCCGGGGTTGATGACGACGACGCCTTCGCGGCCATCGAGGCAGATCAAGTCGCCGTTGTGAATCTGAGTCAGCAGGCTTTGCAAACCGGACACGACGGGAATACCCATCGATCGGGCGAGAATGGCCGCATGACCTGTCGTGCCACCAGTCTCGGTAACTATGCCGACGACGCGGATACGGTCGAACATCACCGCATGAGACGGAAGGATCTCGTGGGCCACAAGTACCGCAGGTTCATCTCGCCCCAGTGTGTGGCCCGGTCCTTCGGAAACCAGGTGCGAATCGATGCGGTTGACCACATCGCGCAAGTCGGCGAGCCGATCACGAATGTAGGCGTCGTTGATCTTGTTGAAAAGCTCGGCGTATTCCGCAAAGGCGATGGCCAGTGCCGCCCGCGCGTCGAGCTTGTCGTTGAGAATCCACTCGGTGACTTTGGCGAGGAATGACGGATCACGCAACAGTTGGCGGTGGGCACGAAAAATGTCAGCTTCCGACTCACCGACCTGGCTGCTGACACGGGCGACCGTAGCATCCAGGTCGGTGGCAACCGCTGCACATGCGGCTTCGAAGCGTGCGACCTCATCTGATAAGACTGCGGCGTCGAGAATGGTTGGGCTGTGCCGGCTCAGCGCATCGTCCACGCGGAACGCTCGCGCGACGGCCACACCTGGAGAAATTGCAACACCGTGGATCATAGACTCCCCATGTTGTGATATGGGGAGTGACGGAAACAACCGCGCGAAATGACCAATCCACTTACGGCATGATGCCGCCATGCACCCGTTCGGGGGTCATGTGCGATGGCATATCGTTATGCCAAATCCGCCGCCATTCTTTGCCGGCCTGGCGAAGGTCTTCCGATTGGTTTAGAAGTTGGTCCGTCCGGGTCAGCGGGTCGCCGGAGTATTGGTTCACCAGGCAGCCAGCATTGGTAAGGCCGGCGATGGCGACAACGGCTGAAAGAATCGTCCGCCTCGTCATGGGCAGATCCCCCGTCGGAACTCCCTGTGCCGAAACGGCATACGTCCGATTGCTTTGGTGCCCCCAAACGGCGGTCTCGTTGCCGCTACCGCCGCGTCGCGCAATCGAACTGGTCAGAGATAGGGGTTGTATCGGTTATTCTGAAAGCTGAACTTAAGTGAAAAAACCTCAACCATTGGCGGCGGCAGTTAGCGCAGGCTCAAGGCCACGATTAAGCCCAGCTTCGGGAGCATGGAAGCCGGCTGTAGGGCTAACGGGAGGTGTTGAAGTTGCAACCTTCATCGGCGACTTGGGAGTTCGCGCCGGTTCGGAGGCCTTCACC
>JANLTA010000349.1:0-4314 GCA_031362705.1 Gemmataceae bacterium
TGCTCAAACCTCCACGGCAGTTGCGTGCCCTATTTTCTGATCGTCAGTTCGTAACGAATCGGCGTGCCGCGAATCTTCTCGGCGCTGAGCATCGCTTTGTCGCCGCTGACCGAGTAGTTGAATGGGGCATTCAGCGCCGGGTCCAGCGGCACCGGCACGATCTTGATCGCGTCGAGACTCGCGGGCAATTGATTCCCGTTTGCGACCGCGTGCATGCGGATCGCTTCGACGACTCGCAGGACAGCAATCTGGCGATCCAGTCGAGCACCACCAGAAAAGACTCCTTCCACTGCTGGGAGCAACAGGCCAGCGAGAATTGGCCGGGCCAGCGTTTGCTCGCGGGTGTTGCCCAGGTCCACCATCACTTTTTTCATGACGACTTGAGATTGTGGAAACGGCAGATTGGCAGCCTTGGCGTAGCCGTCGAAGTATCGATCATACTCAAACGCTTCCTGCATCAGCACGGCCTGCGTCGCCGTCACGGCGTCGATCTGTTCTGATGTCCAACCACGTTGTGCAAGAAACGTCTTTGCATCGGGATATTTGGCCGCGATGAGCAGCGCCGATAGTTCCGTCCCCCTCTCAGGCGCGTCCGTGAGCTCGGCGATTTTCTTTAGCATGTTCCGCAACTCGCCCGGCGACTTTGCCGGCCGGGTGGGGTCGGCCAAGCACTCGCGCAAATCCGGCAGGATATTGTCGAGCGTGATGCGCTCGCCCTGAAGCGGCTTGCGAAAGTCAATGAATGGCTTCGGCAAATCGGTCAGCGCCCAATAGAGATTGGGTGAGTTCGGGATTTGCACCCACGCTTCAACTTGCGCGGTTGTGACCAAGCCGATGGCGACTGCCACCAAACCGTGAATGAGTGTCGGTCCGTCGCCGGTGTGCCGCGCCAGGGCGTAACTGGTGCGCAGGCTATAGGCGGCTTTATCAAAATTGCCCTCCGCCAATTCCAGACGCGCCCGCACGGCGAGTAATCGGGCGAATTCGCGCAACCCTTGCAGGTCCGGCAGCATCAGGGTGACGCCTTCTTCCTTGATGCGATCCTTCAACTCCCAATCACAGTTGGTTCTTCGAGCTGCTCGATCAAGCTCACGCAACAACTTCGATTCGCGCACCCACTCAATGTCCTTCCGCGGCAAATCCTTGAGCGACGCCTCGAGCGCTTTATCAAATGGCTCGCGCCAATTCTTGTCATGGCGATAGCTCTGCCATTCCGGACTGTAAGCCCGAAAGTAAAGCGCAATTGCGTTGCCGGCTGTCTGCTCGCCCAAGTCCGGCAATAGCCGATACTTCATCGCCGGCACCGACTCCGCGGCCGGCGTCAACACGAGCTGCTTCGGCGGCGCTTCCTCAGGTGCCTGCGCTCGGGCCATGAACGGCACCAGCGTGCAAATCACAGCCATCGCAAATCGAATGTTCATCGTGAGATATCCTCAGTTCAGTGATTCTGTGCCCACCGCTCAGCCTCGGCGTGAAACGCGGCCGATGCCGCGCTCGATGGTTTCCTCGGGCAACCCGTGGTCAGCAACGATTGGCAACGGCGGCAGCGCATCCGCCCCGAGTCGCAGCACGCGGTCACGCAGCGACAAGTAGTTGTTCGCGGGTATCGCCATGCCGTAGTCACTATGCAGCACGCTCGCATTCGTGTCGCCGCTACGTCGCTCATTCGACCCGATGTAGCGCACCACTTCGACAGTGCGCGTTTCCGGCACCGGCCGAGTCGCCAGTTGCAACGACAAGATCGTGGCCAGTCCGGCCAACATGATGGTCGCCACCGGCCAACCGGCTCGCCGTGGAGCGGCCGCCCGGCCGGCTTCGTACAGAAGTCGATCGCGATTGAGCCGGCCGGCTTCGGGCGCCAATCCGGCCAACGCTGTCTCGACCGATTTCAACTCGTTGGGGAGTTCGGACATGGTTCACCTAAGCGTTCGCGGAGTTTGCTCAGCGCCGCAACATAGCGACGATGCGCGGTGGCGGGTGAGGTGCCGAGCAGCGGACCAATTTGTTCAAATGTCAATCCACCCCAAAGGTGGGCGACAATCGTTTGCCGTTCTTCCAGCGGCAACTCGGCCAGTATCTGCGTAGCCGTGGCCGCATCCAACCGCGACGCCTCGGCCGGCGCAAACCACACCGGCATGGCGCTCGCCGCCGCCTGCTCATGTCGTCGTCGGCGCCGCGCGGCCCGTGCCGCCGTCAGCGCTTCATTGCCGACCGCGCGATAAAGCCACGCCACCGGGTTATCGGGAACCGGATGTTGCCGGGCCAGCTTGAGAAACGCAACCTGAACCGCATCCTCGGGCGCAGCGCAACTCTGCCGGGCAAAAAGTATCAGCGCCGGACTGTGGGTATCGATCAACTGCCCAAGCTGCTCCGGTCCCATCACCATAAAGACGCCGCTCGAAGGAACTCATCTCAGCAAATGGCAAGAAATCCCAAATTCAAGTTGCCCATCCATGCGGGGGCAACGTATTTCGGGTAGCCCAGGTAGGCTGTCAACTTTCCGCGGCCTTTTTTTGTTTCCTTCGTGCTTATGGGGGTAGAGGCGATTCGCCCTGGGAAACAGAGTCACAGGAAAACAGGTGCTGTCATGGTTATGCAACTCAATGGGTCAGTGGGATTGAGCGGGAAAAACAAGCCTGAGGACGTGCGAATAGTTCAGGGACTGCTGAATACCGTGCCCACCACCTTTGGCGGCCCGGAGAAAGCACTCGACGTCGATGGCTTCATCGGCCCCAAAACCGTCAGCGCCATCACCCGCTTTCAGAACAAGAACTTCGGCTGGGGCGATGGCCGGGTTGATGTCGGCGGCAAGACCCTCAGCCGCCTCGCTGATTATGCCGATGGCATGGCCGATCCTAAGTCGCCCTTGGCAGCAATGGCAGCTGGTGGCCAGCCCCTGGGAAATCCGAGCGGCGGCACCATCGATAACGAAACGCATTGGAAAGGCGAATGGGCCAAGGTCACGAGCATTGTTGGCAACGTCATGACATCAGTCGGCCCGATTAACTCCGGCAATTTGATAGCCGTCGGCACCAGGGTATGGACCGGCACTAATAGTTCCGCGTCGTTCTACCTGACCAAGTCGGCCAAATCGGTGTTCTTGCCCGCGGGCTACATCTGGTGGGCCGGCAAGGGCAACCCGGTTCCAACCGCCAGCGTGCAATGGACCAAGAGCGGCAACACCACTCCGGCCGCCAGCGGCAAACCCGCGCCGTATGTGCAAGCCGGCAAACCCGGTGTGTCGCCGGGGTATTTCAGGCAGTGATAATTCCGTGCGTATGAGTCTCACTGCATGTGAGCCGCACAATGTAAGTGATCCGCCGGGTTTACCCGGCGGATCCCATTTCAGGGCAGATCAAAGCGCTACGCTTCTCAGCCCATCCCATTCACCCTCGCCACCTCTTCATGCTTCAGCATCTGCTCGATGCGTTTCTTCGCAACCTTAATCAGTGGCTTGGCTTCTTGGAGAGTTTCGGGCAGTGTGCCGGTTCCTAGCGGGGGCACCGGCGCGAGCTGCGGCAGGTCGGACCACAGACGGCTTTCGTGACCGGGCAACCAATATTCGAACGGAGCGCGATTACGGCCAGCTCCCTGGCGGCAAATGCGCTTGTCGGCCACCGCGCGCTCCAGCCATTTCCAGAGCGTCACCCGATGCGGCCGCTCATGATCGTCGGGCCAATTCTTGTGAATGCGGCTCCGCGTCAATTTGTAGTCCGCATCTTCCAGGATCGTTTTCAACACCTTCCAGCCAAATTCGTATTCCTTCGCGCCGGTATCCGTGACCAGCTTGTAATCCGTCTCGTCCTCGCACCATTCAATCAGGCGATCGCGCGGCGTCGCCGCAAATCGGCTGCGGGCACGCAACCAGCGGCGACGATCACTCGAGCTCGCGCCCGGCGTCTTATCCAGTTCCAGCAAGACATCGGCCCACGCGGCCAGCGCTCGGGTGCCACGGGGCATCAGTGCTTTAGCTGACTGGTTCTTGCTCGGATGATGCAATAACAGCACACTCACGCCTGCATCAGCCAATTGCCGAACCGGTGCCATCGCTTCGTACATCTGCGAAGGATGGTTCTCGGAATAGCAGGGCAACAACGGCCCCAGGGGATCAAAGACGACGAGATCGAGCGGTTGTTGCCGATGCTCTTCGACAATCTGTTTCAGCAATTCCCGCCACTGTTCCAACGACGGCGGCCCAAGGAATGGCCGCACGATGAACCCGACATTGGCGAACTTCAGCGTGCCATCGCGGTTGAGCCAGAGAGTTTCCATCTCTTCGGTCACGACCACGACGCGGGCCGGCACCACCGGGAT
>JANLTA010000283.1:0-3555 GCA_031362705.1 Gemmataceae bacterium
GATCGTGACCGCGCCGCCGGTCCACACTTGAATGCTCAATTCACAACCCGCAATCATCCTCATACCCAGCAACGGTGTCGTTTCCGCTTCATCCACGGGGACGCGTCGGGGCTGCCCGTTCCAAATCACGTTGGCTTCATAGACGTCGAACACTGTTTCGCTGCCATCGGCAAGGAAGGCGCGGCCGCGACGCCGCCACGGAAGACCCATCTTGGTGATGAGATCGTGCGGTAGGGTCAGCCAGCCGTTGTAGCCCGTGTCCAGTACGGTATCGACACCCATCAATCGGCCGTCGATATCGGTAATCGACAACGGGACGACGGCGTCGAAGTCTTCAGTGACTTGTCCGGAAGTCATTTTGGCAAGCCGCTCGGCCGAGGACCGAAACGACGAACCGGGCCTTTGCCGACTCGACGAAACCAAATCTGGGCGTCGGGACAGCGAGCCAACAACCGATCCGAAGCGGCTATTTCATCCACGTCAACTTCATATGATCCGGTTTCAATGTCGATGACGACAACCTGGCCGTCGGCTTCGGACGTCAATTTTGGCCGAACGTCGCGGTCATAGATGGCCTCACCACGCTCGGCAAATACTTCTTTGCTATATCGTGGCAACGTAGCTGTCATTTCTGAACCCTCGAACAATCAAGCTGTCTGCCACGCCATTGTCGCCGATTGGACGGTTGATTTCAACGCGCATCGCGCCGCCGTCGGCCACGCCATGCCCGAAGCTTGGCCATTTACCGATGGCTCAACCGCGCCTATGACGAAAAGCTCGTTCGTCGCCTCGGCAAAGGCCGCAACAAGGATCCCTACCGCTATCGCCTGACCAACGAAGACGACCAATACCTCGACCGCGGCGAACTCCCGCCGCTGAAGGATTTGCCGATTGGGGATTGGTTGCGTTAGCAAGTCGCGTGGATGCTGCTGAGTGCGTTGGAAACGACCCTCTAGACTAGAACGGTGGCAAACGCACAAGGAATACCAACGAACTCGGACGCAGTTGTGCTGAAGTCTGGCCGGTAAAACTAGGAGTGGATTGCGGCCACAATCGTGATTTGTTTGGCCCATGTCTGTAGCCTATCCATGTAGCGTGTGGCGGGGGGACGCACAATGCTCACGGATTGGTACATTCAAGTTACCGACAAGGAATGCGGTCCTTATTCGTTGGAGGAAATGCAAACGAGGGCCAAGAGCGGACAACTGGCACCACAAACGCCCGTGCGGCAAGACGGAACACCTTGGGTACCGGCATCGTGTGTTGATTTCTTGTCCATAAAGCCGCAGGACTCACTTCTAAACCAGCCGAATGAAGTGGCCGGGTTGGCTTCTCATGTTCCGCAAGAACGGCGTTCGACGGGCATCTATCATCTGTTTCGCCGACCCATCGTTGTTTGGTCATTTGCCGGTGTCCTTCTCGTCTTGGCTGTTGGCACCGCGCTGACTGTCCACAAGTTTCAGGGCATCGCTAATCAGCACCCGAGTGCAATAGCTCAGCAGCCGGTCACCGATGGCTTTGACGACATCAAGGATGAGCATTTCGAGGTATTGAGGGATGCCGTCTCGCCAGCGTTAGACCAACAAGTGACTGCGGCGGTATTATCTGCTGAGGAACTGTATGCGCGATGTTCGCCCGCCGTGATTACCATAACGACAAAAAACCAAGCTGGAAAGAAGATCGGCTCTGGGTCTGGTTTCTTTGTCGATTCGGAATTGCTGAAGGACGAAAAAAGGGAAATGCTCCGCGCAATTGCGAGCAATTATTCCAAGCGATTTACAAACTCAAAGGATGGTCCTTACCAAGGCGGCCACGTACTTACCAATTATCACGTCATTCAAACAGCGGTCGATGCCGAGATCACGCTAAGTGATGGCACTTCTGGACACGTCTTCAACGTCGTCGCGGAAGACGAAGATGCTGACCTTGCTCTGCTTTCGGTGATTGTCCATTCAAACAAAACGTTGACCAGACTTGGGCTGGCGACAAATGCGTCTGGTGTTGGCAGCAACGTATGCGCCATTGGTAGCCCGCGTGGGCTGGCAAACTCTCTGAGTATCGGAATCATCAGCGGGACACGAGAACTCACGCCAGGTGTAAGCTGGTTGCAAACCACCGCTTCCATCAGTCCAGGTTCAAGCGGCGGTCCGCTGCTAACGTTTGACGGAAGTGTCATTGGACTAACGACCGCAATCCGAACGGACGGCCAAAACTTGAACTTTGCCATTCCAGTGCAGGACGTTCGTCAATTCCTGAAAAAGCCCGAATGTGAGCGCTATTTGGCGGACGGACGGAGCATCGACGAGAAAATTGAGGCCACCTTCCGAGATATTAGCGTCAAATTGGCTATACGCCGCCAACCGAGAGACAGAGCGAATGCGCAATTCTCGGGTTCTGACTCAGAAGAGTTGCTTTGTGCTGCACGTGATCTGATCGCCAGACAAAAACTTGATGAAGCAATTGCGAAATTGACCGAGTCAACTATCTCGATTCCAAGGGAGTTGGCTTATTTGCGTCATTTTTTACTTGGTGATGGTCACTTGCAAATCGCACTACGTGAAGCCCGTGAAGCGAAGTCCAGCTCGACCGTTGAACATTACCAAATGGTCCACAGGAACCAGCATTGGAATGCGGCAATCAACTCCTTAAGGCAAAGCGTCAATCTGCAATCGAACTTCGCCCCGACCTACGCGATGTTGGCCGATTGTTATGACTTGGCCGGCCAATGGAAAGAGGCATTTGAGGCCGCCAACTCACTGGTCGGATTGATGCCTCGTTGTGCGGAGGGGCATTACAAGCGCGGGCGTTGTAATAAATGGCTGGAGCGATATCGTTTAGCTGCCGTAGATCTTCAATCATGCACTCGATTGGATCCCGCACATCGAGATGCGCACTTCGAGTTAGCCGGCGCGTGGTTGAATCTGGCGGAATATGAAAAAGCCGTCGATTCGTATAAGACCTCCATGTCTATTGATTCTCGATTTGAAGGAACTTGTTACTACGGAATTGGCCACGCGCTTAGGCTGGCTGGCAAATATCAGCAGGCAATCGACGCACTTGAGAAGTCGCGTGCACTTGGACATGCTCCCCATTGGTGCAACGATGAAATCGCAAAATGCCGTCAAGCGATGGGCCGATGACAGTTTTCCGATGATCGCAGCGCTCTGCAAGATAACATAAGGGCTGCGGGACGACCGGAGTCATGACCGGCTGAAACCTGCCCGGCGCTTCGTCTTGCAATCTCGGCGAGGCGGCCGGGCGGGTGTGCCCGCTTGAGATTACAACCATGTCTGCACCTTCGCAACCGTGTCGTAGGCCGCCGGTACATGTCTACCCGGCAGACGAAACACTTGAGGATATCGAAGCCGCATCCGGCGTGCATTGGACAGGACCCGTTACCGACCTGATTCAATGGTGTCGCGCTAACCAATTGCCGAATTACGTGCGTGAGTTGGTGCCGCTAATCGAAAACCTACAAGTCCCGCCCAACGTGGTGGATGAGTCATACGCGCTGGGCTCTATCACTTACGTGCTTGCTGGCATGACAAACGAGCC
>JANLTA010000383.1:0-3083 GCA_031362705.1 Gemmataceae bacterium
GCCGACGCCGGGAAGCGTGAGCATCTTGTCCGCCAGTTCCTTCAGCTTGGCAATGGCCTCGTTGATCATTTTCTTCACCGGGGCTTTGCCAGCTTCGGGAACTTTGTCCATTGCCGCTTTCAGGCCATCGAACCTCCCGCCGATCTCTTTCAACTTGGGCAACGCCGTTTCAGCCGTCGCGACATCTTTGACCTGTTTCATAGTTTCGGTCAACGGGCGCAACACATCGTTCATTTGACTGCTGAACTGACTCACCTCAGGCACCATGTTCGTTACATCAGGCACCTTCACCGGCTCCTGTTGCGGCCGCATGATGAAGTACCAATAGCCTGCACCCGCGAGTGCCAGCACCAGCAAGAGCGGAAGCAACATGCTGCCACCTGAACTCACTGCTGCGGCAGCATCACCGACATTCGGCAGCCCGGGAATATTGCTGAGCGACAAGCCGGCCGGCATCGCATTCGCGATGTTGTCCTTTTGTTCTGCGAACAATGCGGACACCGTCGAACCGGTCAGGCCTGCAGTACCGAATTTCTTGGTCAGTGAACCAAGTATGACTGGCGTGAGAAACGCCAGCAACTTCTTAACCGTGCCGATGTCGAACCCCGTGAACTTCTGCAATAGGACGACGATTGAATTGAGTGCATTGCCATCCAACATGCCGGTGAGTGCCGATTTGCTTTCGTCGAACATCGCTGCGGATTGGCCAGTGGTCATCCCGGGAAGACTCGCCATTTCCTCCGGCGTGAACTTGCGGGCCATTGCGGCAAGCTTTTCGGCACCTGTGCTGGTGGATGCCATACTGCCGAACGCGGAAAGCAGCGCGGGCAGCGCCGCAGCGGTCGCCGTCTTGGTCTTCATTTCACCCTGGCCGGTGAATGAACTCAGTTTATCCAACATTCCGCCCGACAATTCCTGCTGGATGGTGTCAACGATGTTCATATCCCACTCCAAACTCATTGGTTGCAATACTCTGGTATCTTAGGACGTTCGCCGTATCAACGACCTGCAAGTTCGCCGACTACTTCGTGAGCGGCCCGTACATCGCTGGTCGCCGCCAACCGACGCGGTCGATTTCGTATTCACCGGCGCAGAAGATGATCTTCTTTTGTCGCGCTGTAGTGGGATCAATCTTCGCTGTGATGATGGTCTCGCGATCATGATCCGCTTGAGCGATGAAGTCGCCGGCACAGTTGATGATGGAACTTTTGCCGATGTAATGAAATCCACTTTCATCGCCGACACGGTTGACGCACGCGAAATGGACGTGGTTTTCCAAAGCGCGAACGCGACATACCAACTCGGCCATTTTTACCGACGGTGTAGCCCAGTTCGTCGGCAATGCAATCACATCCGCGCCAAGCAATGTCAACGCCCGGGCCGATTCCGGAAAGCTCATGTCGAAACAAATGTTCAAACCAAGGCGCAGGCCGTCAATTTCATGGACGGCAAATGGCCGGTCCCCGGCGTCCACGAAGCGGTCGATGCCGATGCACGGCAGATGCACCTTCCGGTAGCTGGCAATGAATCCCTTTGGGCCAACGAGAGCACAAGCATTAAACAACTTGCCAGATGTGTCCCGCTCCAACATGCCAACAACGGCGTAAGTATTGAGCCTTGCACAATCGACTGCCAGCGTTTCAGTTGTCGGCCCCGGCATCGTATCGGAAGACGCCAAGGCATCTGCCCGCGAAGCGAAGCCATAACCGCTCAACGCGCATTCGGGAAAGATAACGAGCCGCGCGCCCTGCGCCGCAGCCGTTTGCAAATGGTCGCGCACGGCGGCGAGGTTGGCTCCCATGTCCGCAAGCCTGCAGTCCATCTGAACAGCCGCGATTGTCCATTCCGTCATGTAGTGGCCTCCTGCCTTTAACTTAAGGCGCGCAAACTTCCGTGTCACATCAATCGACAGTCATGTCGTGCCGCGAGATACAATTGTGCCGCCATCGTAGACTCTGCGCATTGTCTGGAGGTCGGGATTGAAGTTGATACCTGTTTTGAACAGATTTCCTTGCGTTGGCGGTCGCGTCGGCCACAATCCTGAAGAGTCGATCCGGCGTGGACCGGATGCTGTCCAAACTTAAGTCCGATGTGCGTCCCACAAGTGATTCACGTTGGCCGGCCAACAAACTGAGAGTTATCGCCATGACCGCACTTCGCCGCAATCCCCTCCGACTCGAACGCCTCGACGCCCGAATCACGCCAGCGATCAGCGTGCGGGCGCAGGCCGGCAACTTGTTCGTGACAGGATATCCCAACGATATCCTGACGTTTACGCAAACGGCGGCGAATCAAATCAAGGTCAGCGATGGGGCGACCAACTACGGGCCGTATGTTGTGCCGTCGGGAATTAATGCCACGCTGCAACGCTTCAATCAGGCCGTGTTATTCGATACCGGCAACTTCACGTATTCGGGCAACGTCAACATCGATCTCGGACTCGGCAGTGCCTTTGCGGGACTGCGAGAAGTGTCAATCTTCGATAGCAATGGCACCGTTGGCGGCCTCGGCAAGGTCGCGGCCAACGTGACCATTCGCAACGGCAGCGGTTCCGAGTATATCTCGATCGGCCGGCCGAGTCTCGCTACCGGAGTTGACCTGCCAGTTCAGGTCAACGGCAGCGTGTTTGTCACGACAAAGTTTAACTCCGGTCCGGACACATTTGAGTTGGTCCCAGGTTCGATCGTGCAAACGAACATCACCGTGACCAACGTGGATTTCGTGTCTATCGGGTTCTATGATCCGGGCAGCCCGACGCTGGCCACGGTCGGCGGCAATGTTGTTGCCAATAATCCAACGCCGGCCTTCGGCTTCCTCGTCGAGACGTTTGCCAAGATCGGCGGAAGTTTGACGGCGGTCAGCACGGCGGGTTCCTTTGCACCAGCCGCGCTGATTCTGAACGATGGCACGACCATTGGTACCAATCTGACGACGGCATTCGCCAACGGCAACAATATCTTCTTCCTCGGGACGCAGATTCCCGGTTTGGCGGCACCGGTCGTCGGCGGGACGACCAACTTCACATCCGGGACCGGCAACGATTCCGTCTTCGCCATCGACGACCTTGCTGACAACGACAACAT
>JANLTA010000395.1:0-3156 GCA_031362705.1 Gemmataceae bacterium
CCTCGGTCACGGCTTTGGCCGAACCGAAGAGCGACATCTCAAAGTGGTGCTTAATCTCCGTGCCACGGCGATGCTCGGCCGCCAACTCGACCCGGCTAACTTCGCGATCAATGGTGTTGGCGGCGCGGACGAAGTCGATGCCACCCAGTTGTTCAACGACAGTGCCATCAAGCTCCTCGCGGCTGCGCATGATCCGCAGGCGAATGCCCTTTTGCGACAACAGCTGCCACGCCGTGATTGATAGCGACACGGGAATCACGCCGACCATCGCCAGCGCCATCCACGGTTGCTTCGTCAATGTCGCCGTCAGGGCGAGAGCACCGGTGAGCAACGCCGGAAAAAAGTCGAGGAAACCGACGCGCAGGAAGCGAATGAACCCATCAATCGAGCGTGTGATGCGACCGTGAATCGCGCCGACCTTTTCATGGGTCAGGTAGTTCAAGTCGGTACGAAGCAGGTGTTGAACGACTTTGACATTGAGCCACTTGTCGATACGTGTACAAGTGTTCTCAACAAGATAACGTCGAAGGACATTCAGCCCTTCGCGCAGAAACACCAGTCCGGCAATTCCACAGAGGAAGATGGCGGCGGTGCGGAACAGTTCGGGTTTGCCGAGGCCTTGCGTCGAACCAGTCTGAACGTTGTCGATCAGCCAGCCGAGCATGAGCGGGATGCCGACGGTGGCGAGGCAACCGAGCGACATAATGCCGCCCGCGGCCATGAATGCCGCCTTGTGCTGACGCGGCACCATTCGCCAGACTTCGGCCGCTCGGGAGCCGATGAGTCGTATTTCAGTTGTGAAGAAGCCGACCGCTGTTCGAAGGGACATGGGTTGGCGCGGGGGGTGACCGGACACGCATGTCCGGCAGGTCGTCGAGGCTCGGTTAATGGCATGTGGTCGGCGACCGAGACAAACGCACCGACATTATGCACTACCAAACTGACGCTACATCCCCGCCAATAATTCAATCGGCCGGGCAGACCCAGTGGTCCCCGGCCGATTCGTTATTCAACACAAAATCACAATAGCCAATATCGGCTTGATTTTCAGCGTTTACGGAAGGTGCCACCGATCATGCTGGCCGGCATCGGCACGGCTCGCAACATGGATCGCAGTTTGCGTTCAACCATTTCGGCGGGCCGCAACATCGCCCGGGCATCTGCGACCAGTTCTTCCTGAACCGCCGGGACGACCGGCGCACGGCCGGCCAGATTTGGCGTCGATCCTACCGTGGAACTCAATGACATCCGATCACTCATACATCAGCCTCCTTCGGCAACTTCCATCGCCGCGACCTTCCTCCTAGCATCAGACGTGCCGGCCCCGCGTTTTCATCGCGCCGCATCGCCAATTGCCGAGCGAATGCGTGCGAGTGGGTCAAATAGCAAAGTTACAACTCAACCCACCGCTAACTTCGACGGAAACGAACCGGCCAACTCTACAACGGACAGGAGCTTCTTACACACGGTTCGCCCGTGGCACGCCCCCATGTCACAGTCACTTTGACAGTGGGATTGTAGCGGTTATGCCGAAGATAGGGAAGGGGGCGGAGTGAGCGTCGGAGCGTAAGCCGGACGTGGTGTCTTATGCGAGTAACGAACCGAAACCACGTCGAGCTTACGCTTCGACGCTCGCCAGCTACGCCACTTTGCGTAACACCAACGCCGTATTGCTCCCACCAAAACCAAACGAGTTGGACAACACCGTCGTCACCTTGGCTTGCCGAGCGGTGTGGGCAACATGATTCAACGCACACGCCGGGTCGGGGTCATCAAGGTTAATCGTCGGCGGAATAGCGCCGCAGTCCATCGCGATGATGCCGGCTACTGCTTCAAAGGCGGCCGCGGCGGTGAGCAAATGGCCGCTGACACTCTTGGTGGAGCTGACTGGCACGGTCTCAATCGACTCGCCGAACACACTCATTAATGCCGCTGCTTCCATAACATCGCCGACTGGCGTGCTAGTGCCGTGCGCGTTGATGTAGTCCACGTCATCAACATTGACCCCGGCATCTGCTAGCGCCAAGCGAATCGCCTTGGCGGCGGGGGCCGGATCGGGGCTGGGGATCACCAGGTGATGTGCATCGCTGGTGGCACCAAAGCCCGCGACTTCGGCCAGGCCTTTGACACCACGCCGTAGCGCCGAGACCGCCGACTCCATGACACAGATCACGCCGCCTTCGCCTAGTACGAAACCATCGCGGCTCTTGTCGAAGGGTCGGCAGGCGGCGGTGGGAGCGTCATTGCGCCGCGACAAGGCTCGCAAATTGCCGAAGCTGGCAAGTGTCAGCGGCGTCACTGTCATGTCACAACCACCAGCGAGGCAAACATCAACGATGCCTTGTCGCAACCACAAACGGGCGAGGGCGATCGCATGATTGCCGCTGGCACAGGCGGCCGATACGGTGACGGCCGGCCCGCTGAGGCCCAGCGCGCGGCGTGTCACTTCGACGCCTGAGATGGCTCGATCCTTGAATTGACCGAGGCCGTCGCCTTCCCAGTTGATGAGCCATTCCGAGCCGACGCCGATGGCGAGACCGATGCGGAGCGTGCCGCGCTGTTGCCACAACCCGGCCGAGCGCAACGCCTTACCGGCGCAGTAAATCGTTAGCCGCTCTGCGGGAACACAACCGGCTATTTCAGATTCATCGAAGTCGTCAAGCAAAGGAATCGAATCGACGGACGCCGCGATTTGGCTGGCATGTTGCGCGGCATCAAACTGCGCGACGGGTCGGATAGCCGAGCGCCCGTTTAGCAGCGCGTCGGCCACCGTTTCCACACTGTTGCCGCAGGGCGTGCAAATGCCGACGCCGGTGATCCATGTCGCGGTCGGTGTCATGCCGCCACCCTGCCTTCCGCAACACGCCGAGTTCGCCATTCCAAAGTGGCCCCGCCCGGCAACGACCAGCGAGAGCGCTATGGCACGCCATCACCGAGCGCCAGCACGCGGTCCATCGCTTCAAGGGAGAATGCACGTGCCACCGCGTTGGCCGCACGACTCGGTGGGCAAAAAGCAATTGAGTGATTTGATGTCGCGATGCCCGACTGCATCGCCAGCGCAATCCCTTTGCACATCGCGCCGTCCCATCCGGTCATCACTACCCACACAGCAGGAACCAATTTCGCGTTCAACCACGCACTAGCTAGGAGCCACGC
>JANLTA010000423.1:0-8424 GCA_031362705.1 Gemmataceae bacterium
GCGTCAGACCGCCGTTGTTGGCAAGTGTCCCAAGATTTGGATCGACGCCGGTGACGTTGCCCGTGCCTGTGAGAGTGGCGCCAGTGGTAGTCTTGACCAGATTGTTGTTGGCAGTAAATGCCCCGAGCGCATCGGGAGAGACCGAGTTGGTATTGTTGGCGATGATGCAGCTTTCGACGGTCAACAGGCCGGTGCCAAATGCGTGACGAGACAATCCGCCGCCGCCCTCAGCAGCGACCGAGCCCGTCACAACGTTGCCGACAATGGTGCAGCCGATGATAGTCTGGACGCCGTAACCGAGGTAGACATCGATGCCGCCGCCGAATCGGGCGGCCGTGTTGCCGGTCAGCGTGCAGTTGCGGACAATGGGCAATGCGTTGCTGTTGACTGGGACAAGGCATATGCCGCCGCCGAACATTCCGGCGGTGTTGCCATTCACCAGCGATCGATCGATGAAGGCGGTAACGGCATTGGCGTAGATCCCGCCGCCGCGCGACGGGCTGGTGTTGCCGGTGACGGTGCAATCCTGCACGGTCAGGAAACCATTCTGGTGACCGATGCCGCCGCCACCCGATGTGGAAGTGCTTCCGCTAACTGTCGTGCGAAGAATGGTGGCGGTGCTGCCACCCGAGAAATAAAGCGCCCCGCCGCGACCGCTCGCCGAATTGCCGGTGAATGTGCTGTCCTGGCAGGTAAACGTCCCCGTGAAGCCGGCAACGGCGCCACCACCATTAGCCCCGTTACTGTTCGTTGTAAACGTGCAGTTGTTGGAAACGGTAATCGCGCTGCCGCTGCCAGTGAAATAGAGGGCGCCGCCCCGGAGAGTGGATTTGTTGTTGGTGAACGAAGTCGTCGAGACTAGCAGGCTGCCTCCGGACGCGACGCAAATGGCGCCGCCACTCGCGGTGTTGCTCGCCGTGTTTGCGGTAATCGTGGCACTGCTGATCGTCGCTTTCGCGGAACCGAAAATGTAACCGACCCCGCCACGGTTTGTCGAGCTGTTCTGATCAAAGGTGCCGCCGATGATCTGCAGGATCCCAGTCGAGATCGCGATGGCACCGCCCTGGGTCGAAGACAAGTTCCCGGTACCGCTGGTACTGTCGAAATTGGTGTTCGTAATGATCGAAGTCGATGCGCCACTAAGGTAAATTGCACCGCCACGGCCGCCGGCGCTGTTGCCGGACAAGGTGCTATTACTGAGCGTGAATTTGCCGCCGGCAACATCAATGGCGCCGCCGCCGAGGGTGGCCCCGGTCGAGTTGTTTATGAATTTGCTACCCGTCACGGTCAACTCGCCGGGCGCAGCCAGCAGCGCGAGCGCCCCGCCGCGGGCGAGAAATGACTGATTGCCCATGAAATCGACGTTGGTAATTGAGACCTTCTCGTCATTGACAAAGATCGAGCCGCCGCGATCGGTGCTGTTGCTGCCGGAGTAGCCGCCGTTGCTCAGCGTCAGGTCGCTGATGCTCACGGTGATGGTGCCCGGCCCGTCAATGTTGAAATGGCGGGCGAGCAGCGTGCCTTCGATGTTTGCCTTTCCCTTACCGGGACCGGCGATCGCCACATCTCCGGTCACGGCTAATTCGCCGACAGACATGATGATAAACTGCGGCGTGGCAAATGTCGTCGCATCAAAGACAATGGAGTCCGCCCCGGCAAGAAGGTTGGCGTCAAAAATTGCCTGGCGGAGGCTGCCCGGCAGGTCACCCGGGGCATTAACCGCTCCATCCACCGTCGTGGATACCGTAAACGTCGCCGGCACGCTGCGATCTTCAAGCGACGCGAGCCAGAGACGCGTTCGAAGTTTGGTCGGCGCAGGGTGACGGCGTACCTTGATCGCATTCATCGGTGGTGCTCCAGCACGGGGGAATTGGAAAGGCGATCAGCCGTGAGACCCGGCAAACATTGCAATGGCTGTATTAATCATTGGGGAACGCAACGGCAATTGCGACGACTAAGATTCCAAACGAATGTAGCGGTATGGTGCCTGTGTTTGGTTCTTTATTACAACGCCTGGAGAGTGGGTTTCAGAAGACGGCCGCTTCTGGGAATTCAGCAGCTGTTCCACATAGTCATCGAATACACATCATGTTATGACAATTGGATCTTGGACTCATGCACTCGGTCTAACGCCCTGCTCGCGCCGACATGAAATGTTGCCGATTTGCTCAACGTCAGTGTGGCAAGTTGATATTCTTGCGGCCGTCAAACCGCTCTTTGTACCAAGCCCGGACCGAGAACTCGTTGAGGATGGTCACATCTTCGCCAGCCGGGCCGAATGCATCAATCGATTGTTCCGAGTGATCGGTGTATTGGGCTTCGCCGCCGTGTTGGACCATTGGCGCTCCAATTCGTGTGTTCACAAACTGCTGTACTTTGCCAAAGTTCGGCCCACGCATGTGCGGCTGACCCAGCAGAGTTTCGACGGCTGCTAGGTTGCGAAACGCCTGTTCCGGATCGATGATGTCGTAAAGGTCGTAATCACCGTGGACAAAGGAACCCTGAAGCGTGACCGCGCCGTAGTGCTGCGATTTCGAGTCGGTCACCACCGCATAACGTGCGCCACCGTTGCCGATCCGCTGCTCGACAACGAACTTGCTCCAGATATCTTTTGCTTTGGTTAGCTTCAGGGCACCGAACGCCTCAGGACACAGCGTCGGGTCGGCAACCAACCCGGCCAGCTTGGACGATTTGCCATCCTTGTCCGCCGTCTTGGCTTTGCAATCGATCGGCTTCGGCACGTATTTCGCCTGACCAATGTACTTCAGTGAAGCCGGATTGGTCCGGCGGACGAGAATCCAAAACTGCAAGTCGTGGGCTGCATCACAGAAGGTTTTTCGATCTTGCGGCCGCATGACAAATACTCCCGAATGAATGTGCGCAACAACATTATCTACGGGCTGAAGGCATCGACGGATTCAACGGACGGGGAGTTACCGATACGAAAGGTAAAGAGGTAAGACGAGAAAACACTTGAAATCCACTGCATTGCGCGAGGCGAGACTTGAACTCGCACGGGTTGCCCCACTGGATCCTAAGTCCAGCGCGTCTGCCAATTCCGCCACTCGCGCCAGTTGAAAATGTACCTGCCAAGCCGGTCCGTTGCAACGGGTGAGCGCTATCGCAAAAATCCTTCTGTGAGGCCGCCGTCCACTGCAATGATCTGCCCGGTCGTTTTCGCCAGCCGATTTCCCAACAGCAGAAAAATGGCTTCGGCCTGGTCAGCCGGCGTGATGGCGGTGCGCGTCAGCGTCCGTTCAGCATAAAACTTGGCTAACTTGTCGCGCAACTCCTCGTCGGTTTCCGAGACGGTGAAGGCAATATTGTATTTCGTTAGTGATGCCATGACCCGATCTCGCGGGAACATAGCGCTGCCCTGCACGACGGTAGCCGGGGCGACACCGTTGACGCGCACTAGCGGGGCCAACTCCACGGCCAACTCGCGGACCAAATGGTTGGCGGCAGCCTTGCTCACGTCGTAGGCCACGCTGCCTTTCTTCGCGACCACGGCATTGGCACTTGTAGTGAGCACCAACGAGACGGAAAGGTTCTGTTCGCGCCACATTATTGCCGCCTCGTCGGCAACGAGATACGTTCCGGTCACGTTGATCGCGAATGTCGTGGCCCATTGTTCATCCGCGATGTGACCCGTCAAATCCGGCGGTACGAAGATGCCGGCGGTAACAGCGACGCCATCTAAACCGCCGTAGGCCATCACAATTTGATCAAGCATCTGGCGAATGCTCTCTCGGTTGGTGATGTCTGCACCAAGGCCAATAGCCAGGCCACAACCGCTGATGCCCGTTCCACCGACGCCAATGCCGGTACCAAGTTTGGCAATGATCTCGTCTGCAGTCGCTCGTGCCGCCCTTTGATCGCGATCGGCGCAGACGACATGTGCTCCATCGCGGCTCAATCGATGTGCAGTCTCTTTACCGATGCCGGAGCCAGCGCCGATCACCGCAAACACGCGGCGGGCCAGTTCTTTTTCCGCCGGCATTCGCCGCAGCTTCGCCTCTTCGAGCAGCCAATACTCAATGTCGAACGCCTCCTGTTGCGGCAGTGCAATGTAGCGATCAATCGCCTCGGCACCGCGCATGACCTCTATGGCACAGCCATAGAATTCTGCTGTGACCCGCGACTCGCTCTTGTCTTTGCCCCAGGCGATCATGCCGAGACCGGGAATGAGGAACACGGTCGGATTGGCGTCCCGCATGGCGGGCGAATCGGGCCGTTTGTGGTTGTTGTGATAGCTGGCGTAATCGGCGCGATAACGTGTCAGTCCGTCGGCCATCGTTTTTTTCAGTGATTCAACATCGCCTTTGTCCGCATCCCAATCGACATAGAGCGGCTTGATCTTGGTGCGAAGAAAATGGTCGGGGCAACTTGTGCCCAACTTGGCCAAACGCGGCGCATCGATACTGTTGACGAACGCCAACGTCGCCGCGTCGCTCTGCACGGTGGCAACCATTCGCGCTCTAGTTGACAATTGCCCACGCAGCCATGGTAGGATTGCCACTAACGCGGCTTGCCGCTTAGCGTCTGCGATGTCAGCGACCTTCGTGCCGCCAAACCTCTTGTCGCCACGGTCCTTGGCCGCGATGTGCCGCGCCGCCTTCTCAATCAAATCGAGCGAGAGGTAGTAACACTCTTTGTCTTCGTTAGCCCAGTTGATCAGACCATGCTGGCCGAGGATCACGCCTTTGGCCTTTGGATGCTTGCGGACAACTTCTTGCAATTGCAGTCCCAATTCAAAGCCCGGCCGTTGCCAGGGCAGCCAAACCACATCGTTTCCATAAATCTCGCGGGTCAGTCGTTCGGAGTTGGCCGCCGCCGCAATGGCAATGCACGCATTCGGGTGGGTGTGATCGACGTGTTTGAATGGGACAAACGAATGCAACGGCGTGTCGATGGAGCAGGCGCGGGAATTGAGATTGAACGTGCAATGGTTGTACATGGCGACCATCGCGTCCTCGCTCGGCGTCTTCGGCCCGGGGTTCGGCATTGACGCGTAGCGTTGCTGCAGCGCGAGCAGCTTAGACTGATACAGCGACGAGAAGTTTTCTTTGCTGCTGGTGCGCAAGTCGCCGCCGGAGCCTTTGACCCAGAGAATTTCGACTTGTTCGCCGGTCAGCGGATCAACTTCGCTGAGCTTCGAAGACGTGTTGCCGCCACCCGTGTTGGTGATGCGCTGGTCGGAGCCAAGGAGTTTAGATCGATAAACGAGCCGGCCAAGCGGGTCAAGTGTGTGGGCGATGGTGTCATCCCAGAGATCGCGGACATGTTCGTATCGTGGCATTGGTTATCCATTTTCACCACCGCAACAGGGAGAAGAGTTCTCTGTGTACTCCGTGTCGCCGCGGTTCAATTCTCTTTTCTTCTCCCGGAAGTATAACGGCCCACATGCGAACGATCCACAATCTCATCGGCGGTGAAAGCGCGCCACCGGAATCCGGCCAGCACTTTGAGCGTGTCAACCCGGCGACCGGGCAGCCATCGGTCATGGTTCCCGATTCGGATGAACGTGACGTCGCGAATGCCGTGGCCGCAGCCCGGGATGCATTTCCCGCGTGGTCGGCGATGCCGGCCGAGGAGCGCTGCCGGCGGCTGCAATTGCTAGCCGATCGCATTCAATCCGAATTGGACCCGCTCGCACTCATGGAGACGGAAGATACCGGCAAGCCGTTGACTCGCTCGCGCACGGCCGAGATTCCACGGGCCGTTCTGAACTTTCGCTTCTTTGCCACGTCGATATTGCATCTGCAAAGCGAAGCCTATCGCACCGATGCGACAGCATTGAACTACGTGCTGCGTTCGCCGCGTGGCGTGGCCGGTGCCATCTCGCCGTGGAATCTTCCGCTCTATCTGTTCACGTGGAAAGTTGCGCCGGCACTGGCTACCGGTAACACGGTCGTGGCCAAGCCATCGGAATTGACGCCTTCGACGGCGTGGCGACTCGGCAAGTTAAGCCGTGACGTGTTGCCGCCTGGCGTGTTTAATATTGTGCATGGCTATGGGGCCAAAGTCGGCATGCCGATTGTGACGCATCCGCATGTACCAGCCATCACTTTCACCGGCGGCACTGTCACCGGAGCGGCTATCGCGGCGGCGGCGGCACCCAAGTTCAAGCGGCTAGCCCTCGAACTCGGCGGCAAGAACCCCACCGTGATTTGCGCAGATGCTGATCTGGACGAAGCGGTGCCGGCGGCCGTGCGGGCGGCATTCGATAATCAGGGCGAAATTTGCCTGTGTGGTTCGCGATTGTTCGTGGAACGTGCCATCTACGATAAGTTCATGGACAGATTTCTTGCACGCACGGCCGTATTGAAAATCGGCGATCCGTTTGAACCGACCACGGATCAAGGTTCCCTCATCTCGCAGCCGCATCGCGACAAAGTTGCGGCGGCCGTCGAACAGGCACGCAGCGATGCCGGCAAGGTACTGTGCGGCGGGGCGGTGCCAAAGGAGCTGCCCGAGCGCTGTCGCGGCGGTTTCTATTACCAGCCGACCGTGATTGCGGGATTGAAGTCAGATTGCCAGGCGATGCAAGAGGAGATCTTCGGCCCCGTGGTGACAGTAACGCCATTTGATGGGGACGAACAGTTGCTGGAATTAGCCAACGGCGTGAACTACGGCTTGGCCGCCAATGTGTGGACCCAGAATCTGGCGCGCGGTCACCGGCTCGCGGAGCGCCTGGAGGCTGGTACCGTGTGGGTGAATTGCTGGTTGCTGAGGGACTTGCGCGTGCCCTTCGGCGGCGTGAAACAATCCGGCGTGGGACGCGAGGGCGGGCTGGAGGCCATTCGGTTCTTCACCGAGCCGAAAACAGTGTGCATCAAATACTGAGGTCCACGATGAACGATGTCACGGTAACGAATCGTGCCCCGCAACCCGTTGGTGCTTATCCTCACGCTCGACGGGTGGGCGATTTGCTTTTTCTGTCCGGCATTGGCCCGCGCGAGGCGGGGAGCAACGCGATTCCGGGCAACGTGTACGACGTTGACGGCAAGCTGATCAAGTACGACATCGCTGCACAGTGCCACTCTGTTTTTCGCAACATCCGCGCTGTGCTCGAAGATGCCGGCTCGTCGTGGGACAAGATCGTTGACGTGACTGTATTCCTCACCAACATGAAGGACGACTTCGCCACTTACAACCAACTCTATGCCGAGTACTTCAAGGACAACCGCCCGTGCCGCACCACATTGGAGATCAACTGTTTGCCGACGCCGATCGCGATTGAGTTGAAGGTGCTGGCGACGATGTGAAGATAATTACTTCGGCAATTGCTTCCAGTTATTGGCAAATTGTATCGGATCAAAGTCATAGCGCTTCCGCAAGCGTTCTGACAGGGATGATTCGACTTTGCGTGTTGGTCCCAACCCCGCTCCCAGCAACACTTGCGTTCGCAGTGGATGCCATTCCTGGCCGGCATGGTCATAAGCCTTGAGCACCCGGGCTGCCCATGTGAATTGTTGGGCCGTGTCGTAGTCCCAGTTATTCAGGTTCTTGCCGATGGTGATGGCGGACAACAGTTGTTTCTTGCCGGTATCGTCGTACTTCACGGCCTCCAACTCTTTGAGCCATCTGTTGCAACTCTCCGCCAGTTGGCCTGCGGCAGCGGCAATGTCCGTCGGTTTGCCGAACGGGCGGGCATCGTAGGCGCTGCGAAGTTGTTGAACATCGGTCGTCATTTGTTGCCGTTGTGTCGGTGGTAATTGACCGAGCACGGCCTCCACCAATTCTGTGGGCAGCGTCCGCACAGTTGGCCGGCCCGGCGTGCCGGTGTAACCGCGTTGTTGTCGTTGGCTGGGTGTCACCAATTCATGATGGCAGGCGAAGCAATCGAAGTGGGCAAAATCGAGCATCGAACCGGCCGGCGCAACTTCTGCGGCCTGCTGCAGCGTGCGGGCCGTTTCGCGCAGGTTGACGACGGCACCAACGGCCAACGAACGGGCAATGTAATCTTCGGATTTGTCGAAATGGTACAGTCGCTTGGCATCGACGTCGGTGAGTTTCTTGAAGTACTCGACCTTATTGGGCAGATTCCAGTGGGCTGGTTGATCGCGACCGAAGGTGGCCGGCTCAAACGGTAGAAGAGGCGGATGGCCGGCGGCATACATCTCATGCGTGACGAACTTGCCCTCGGCCACGTTGCCTACGTGGCACGACGCACACTTGGCCGCCCGGGTGGCGGGATCGCGGAGATCGACGAGGCCGAATTGCTTTTCTTTCAGGCCGGGATCAACTGTTCGCCATGTTTCCTTGCGATGCGGCTCGAACCACTTCTCTGCATCGCCGTGACACGCTTCACAGCCGACGCCATAGCTCCACGCAAAACTCTTCTTGTCCATGCGCGGTTCCTTGGGCATGGCATCGACCGCATGACAAACGAGACACTCCGGCTTTTGGCTGACATTGTAA
>JANLTA010000435.1:0-3600 GCA_031362705.1 Gemmataceae bacterium
GGTCGCCGGCCCGGGTCCAGCCATTCAACACCCCGGCCGTGTACGCGCCAAACACCGCACCGCCGGACATTGCAAGAATCTGGTAACGCCTGGCGCCTGGAACCGGTTTGTGCGACTCCGCATCGGCCTGCATCAAATCCCTGACGACGCTATTCTCGACTGGTTGATTCTGCCCCGGCGGTGCGTTGAGATCGATGATTGGACCGCTTCGTGCCGAAGACGTCGGGGAGCACCGGCGTTGCGAGTGAGCGCAGCCGGCCGTGAACACCGCAAAGGCGATACAGATTCCCGCAGTGGACCGCCTTACCGGACCAAACTTCATCGCCAAATCCTTGCGTCGCAAACTCAGCTACAACTTGAAAGCGAATGATACGAAAGCGGTGACCGGCGAAACAATTCCAGACGAGCGACACGTCTAGCATTTATGTTCAGTGGGCAGCCATCGCGCGAAACAACCGTTAGAAGCTCTGACATGATTGGTGAAATTGGACGGATCGGATGGATCAAACCTGGCAGCGACCGGGATCGATTCGTCGAACGCGAGTACCCCCGGCTGGATTCGAACCAGCAATCGCCCGCTTAGAAGGCGGGAGCATTATCCAGTTATGCTACGGGGGCGTCTTGGGCATTGTTTCGTTCGCTGTGCAATTCGTCAACCGTGGATTAATTGGATCAGACGAACGAGGACCACATCGGCGATCAACACGCCGAGGGTGGCGGTGACGACGCCGCGGGTGGCGGCAGTGCCAACGGATTCGGAGCCGCCTTCTGCGCGGAGGCCGTGATAGCAGCCGGCCGTGCCGGTGATGAAGCCGAAAACGATGGTCTTCAATGTGTGAGGGACAGCGTCGCCCAGGCGCAGTTCGCGCACGCAGGCAGTGGAATAACTCAGCCAAGTCATTCCCGAAGTGAATGTCTCAGCGGCGAAACTACCGAAAATCGCCAGGTAGTCGATGAAGATGGTGATAATTGGTAGTGCCAGCATGCACGCCAGCACACGCGGGCCGATCAGCTTGCGGCCGATGGATTGGCCAAGCATTTCAAGGGCATCCACTTGTTCGGTAAGCCGCATGGCACCGAGTTCAGCACCGAGTGCAGCACCGGCCCGGCCAGCGACGATCAACCCCGCGCCGATCGGGCCAAGCTCTAGCACGACGGCCAACGACAGACCGCTGGGCAGCAGCGTCGCGGCCGATGGACCACCAAGTCGAACCAGAACGCCGCGAAGGTGCATCCAGACGACAAAGCCGAGGGCCAAGCCAGCTATCAACGCCAACGGAAACGCACCCAGTAGTTGGCGTGTGAATTGGCGGCCGGTTTCTTGTGGTCGGGTAAGACTTGCGATGGCGTCGATGAAGGTACGGCACGAGAACACGAAATAGCGACCGACGAAGTCGATGAGTGCGATCATCGCTGGGCGATCCATGTCCAATGTCGATCACTGGTGGCATTCACGGAATCGGCGGCGAAACCGAGTGCGGTGACCATCGCCCGCACTTCGTCTACTGTCAATGCGGCATGAAGCGAGTCCGCGAACAATTGTCGCTGATGGGCATTCGCGCCCGCAGCGTGTTGATCGACGAGTTGCGCCAGAGTGACGGCATCAGGAGGTCGCATGAGATCTCGCACAAAAAGGCGACCGCCTGGCCGACACACCCGCACCATTTCGGCGAATGTAACTGCCGGCTCCGGAATGTGGTGAATGATCGAGTTGGAAATCACAGAGGCGAAAGACCCGTCGGCATAGGGCAGCCCTTTGGCATCTACCTTTTCAACTTGAATGCGTTCGGTCAATTTGGCGGCAGCCACATTGTGGCGAGCGATCTTCAGCATCTCTTCGGAAAGATCAATGGCAGTGACACGCGGGCGCGGATCCTGGCGGCATAACTCGATGGGAATCTGCGCGGTGCCGGTGCCGAGATCAAGAATGGGATTGCCGCCCGACCACACCGACAGGAAGTCAAAACAAAAAACGCGATTGACCGTGGAATGGTCCATCGCGTCGTAGTCATTCGCTTCGTCCGGGGTGTCCATCACCTCCGGCTCCAAGCGGCGCGGCAACATTTCCGTTTACCCCGCCATCACGCAGTCGGCATGGCTCGATTGGCGGGCACTGCGCTCGGCGCGAAAGATTCCGACCAGTTCATCGCGCAACGGCCAACTTTTTGGCCCGGTGGTATCCCAAAGCCGGATGACATGTGAAGTTGCGGGGTTTAGGCCGGCAATACGGGTTAGCCAAAGGATGCCGGCGTCGGATGTGCGATGGCATACCTTTGGATGGTGCCAACCAATATGAGAGGCCAAACAGCCCATCGGGACTGCGCCAGTGAAGCGGCCATGAACCAAGAGAGGGCTGCCCTTTTCCAACAAGTCGATTAGGCGGTCCAAACCGTCGTCACTGACGTTGGGGAGCCAGCACGTTTCGAGTTCCTGGACGCATTCTCCGGTCAGCATCGCGGGTGCCCTCCTAATACTGTACATTCGTATCGTATTCGCTCACCCGGCCGGCGTCAAGAGAGGTGTGACTCTCTGTTTCGTCGGCATTTCCCGGCTGGTTCGTGCCGTCGGTCGCGGGCGTTCCCGCCAACCATTTCCCTGCCCGATTCCTCCCGCCGGATCGTCACTATACGCCGCCGGCATCGGCGTGGGAAGGATAGATATAGTTTTTTTGACATATTGTTATAACGCATGGCCATATAATGGGTTATGGCGATGGCCATTTTGTGAAACAGCGCCAAACCGGTTCCACAACGCTGCTCAATCCATGACGATTCGCGCTGTCATTTTCGTCGGAGAAAATATGTTTATAAATAAAGATATAACGACATGTTTGGCATCGATGCGCGCTCAATCGCGCCGTTCGTCGCGCAGATCGCGCACGATGCGACCGGCACGCCACATTTCGCTCGCGGCGATCGCCTGCAACTCATTTGCGAGCGCTGATCGGTAGTCTGATTGACTGTTCGCGCTCAGAGCGCGTCGTGCTTCCGATCCATCGGCGACACTTTGATAGAGTTTCTCAAAAATGGGTTTGACGGAATCCTTGAATCGTCCAAACCAATCGAGGGCGCCGCGCTGCGCAGTCGTCGAGCAGTTGGCGTACATCCAGTCCATGCCCTTTTCGGCAATGAGCGGATACAGCGACTGGGTGGCCTCCTCCACGGTTTCGTTGAATGCCTCGGCCGGACTGTGGCCATGCTCGCGCAACACCTCGTATTGAGCCAACCAAAGTCCGTAAATTGCCCCGACTAACACGCCGCGCTCGCCGACGAGGTCACAGATTGTCTCTTTTTGAAACGTTGTCTCATATTGATGCACCGCGCCAATGCCGACGCCGAGCGCTAGGCAGCGATCGCGAGCGCGACCCGTTGCATCATGATGGATCGCGTAGCTGGCATTGAGTCCGCGACCTTCAACAAAGTTGCGCCGCAGTGTTGTTCCCGATCCCTTCGGTGCGACCATGAACACATCAACACCATTAGGCGGCACCACGCCTGTATCATTCTGATACACGATCGAGAAGCCATGAGCGAAGCACAGTCCCTTGCCTGGCGTGAGATGTGGCTTGAGTCGCGGCCAATAGTCTTTCTGGCCGGCGTC
>JANLTA010000442.1:0-1640 GCA_031362705.1 Gemmataceae bacterium
TTGGTTCCCGTTAGCCCCGTCTTGATCAATCCATCGGTTTTCTGAAAGAAATGGTAGCTGTCATGGTTCTTGAGGAAGTACTTCGGGTCCAGTGTCTGAACCACGGATTCGTTGGCAACGTTGGTGTCCCAGACGGCTCCGGCGGCGTCGGTGGGGCCATCTTCGCCATCGGTGCCACCGCTCAAGATGGTTACGGTGTTGCGATACTTGCCGCGGTCTTCCAGTTCCATCGCCAGCGCCAATACGAACTCCTGATTGCGGCCGCCCTTCCCCGGATGGGAACCCAACGCCACTGTTGTCTCTCCGCCGAGCAGGACGCACAACGGGCGAGTAACAAGTTCCTCCGGAACATAAGTCGCAACTACGTGAGCGGCATCCGAAGTGTCGCCATCGATGGCATCGCCCAGGTTGATCACCTCGTAACCAAACGACCGTGCTTTGTCCTTGGCCGCTGCCAAGGCATCGGCATTGGATGCAATGATGCGATTGTGGACACCGTCCGGTAGCGATTTCGGCGTCTCAGGTATGAGTCCAGCTGCACCGGCTTCCAGGTACGCATTCACGGCTAACGGCATCGTATCGACAAGTCGATACTTATGGATAATAGCGATTGCCTCACCAAACGTCGTCGGGTCCGGCGCGGTCGGTCCCGACGCGATCACATCCAGTGGGTTGCCGACGACATCGGAAATGATCAGCGACCATACAGAAGCGGCACGACACGCTGCCTTGGCAAGGCGGCCGCCTTTGATGCGCGAAAGGTGCTTACGCACACAATTGAGTTCCTGAATTGTCGCACCGGCGCCGCTGAGTTGCCGCGTGACGGCAATCTTGTCGGCCAGGGAGATTGTATCTGCAAGAGCGGGTAGCAAGGCTGAGCCACCGCCTGAGAGCAACACCAGGACCAAATCGTCTCGCGTCGCTTTGTCAATCAAAGCCAACATGCCTTCGGTGCCAACACAAGCGGCGGCGGTTGGCTCATTCACGCCAATCGGCCTGGCCTTATGCAGGCCAATCGCCTCGGTGGGTCGCCATTGGTTATCCGGAATGTTGACAATGCCTTGGACGGACTTGATGCGGTCAGCCAGTGCGGATTCAACGCCTTCAACCATCCCTGCGCCGGCTTTTCCGCCACCCACGACGATGACATTGCGAGCCTTCTTGATTGCCACTTGCAAGTCAGGATCGGCTATCGCCTGCTTCACGCGCGGCGCGGGCTTTACCGCTTCAATCGCGGCAGAGAAAATCTCCATTGCTCGGACACAAGAGGGTGTGATCACCACGGGAAAAACTCCGCGAGTCGCTATCGTTATAGCATGAGCGACCGGGGGCCGTTGATAATTGTCGGAGCCAGCGTTCGAGCAGCGGCAATGTCGGCGCTGCGCGCCGGGTATCGGCCATACGGCATCGATTTGTTCGCGGATCAGGATTTGCGACGGATCGCCGAGTGCCGACGGGTTGAGATGTCGGACTATCCGGCCGGAATCGGGCCGCAATTGCGCGATGCTCCGCCGGGGCCGTGGATGTATACCGGTGGTTTGGAGAATTACCCGGAGCTAATTGAAGCATGGCGACGCGATCGTGAGTTGATTGGCAATGGCGCGGATGTGCTGGCGAAAGTGCGCGATCCATTGTGGCTG
>JANLTA010000485.1:0-4595 GCA_031362705.1 Gemmataceae bacterium
CACGCCGCTGGCAGTCAGGGCACCCGGGTGCGATACGGCGAGTTGGTTGTACTCAACGCCGAATCCTTCGAGCAAAGGCTGTTCAAACAAAATCTGTGCCCGCGGTCGCCACGATGGATTTGTTGTCACCTGACCAAAGCCTGTCGGTGGCTGCGTCAGGAAGTTGTAATCCATGTTCATGGTCAAACCGACCAAGCCGCCTGTGGGCAGGAACTTGTATAGGCCGGTGTTAAACGTCGAGTTGTCGCCGTTTTGGAAGTTCAGCAATTGGTTGCCGACGGCGTCATCTCGCTTATTCCAATTCAGGCTGGTCACCCAGCGGGCATCAAACTTAGCGAGTGACGCTTCAATGTCGGTCCCGGTAATGGCCGGGTCGAGGGCCAGCACGCGGATAGAGTCGCTGGAGCCGACGAAGCGGCCGTTGAATTGAAGCAAGTTGTCGTTGACGATGCCGGGGAACAAGGCACTCTGCGAACCGATGTTGCCCTGTTCCAGCGCGATGGCAATCGCCTCGGCCAGCGCCAAATAGCGCAGCGGGCGGTCGCAATCGTTGACAGTGGTGGGTGCCGGCGTACACCGAAGCTCGGGCACAATTGAGGCATGTGGCCGACTCTCGAGTCCAGCCGGCGTTCCGAGGTCTCGAGTGTAATGCTGAATGTCCTGCTCGGCCATGTAGACGTTGCGTCCACAACCCAGCGTAGCGACAGACAGAACTAACCCGACGACGAATCTGGTTTTCCACCGCATCGTGGTCTTCCCCGTCTTCGCGACTTGATCGACACGAGGCCCCCCCCGTCGAACACGTCGCTAACGAAACAGGTTCCCCGCCACCGCACCGTCAGTGCGAATGAACGGGTAACGTTTGCCTCGGCCAAGCCGTTCACGAAATCCATGCCGATTCTGGCAGGCCGATTCGGGTCGGCTCATGCCCGATTCCGCTATTTAGTTCAAGTGCAATATTGAACAACTGCCAACAAAATCACGAAACGACGAAAGCTCGATGGTGCAATGGTGTGTTCCATGCGCTCGATTCGACCGGACAAAGTAAGTTGGGCAACCCCTGGAGTTGAGACCACGCCATAGGCGTTTGTCTTGAACTGGGATTAGGAGCGGTTGGGGCAGAGACTTCAACGCCCAATATGCATCAAGTTAACGTCAACGGCCTCCGGTTCCCCTCTCCCCTTGAGGGAGTGGGGTTAGGGGTGAGGGGTTTGGACCTTCGCACTGCAAGCGCCAACGCCTCACCCCCGTCCCCTCTCCCCCAGGGGGAGAGGGGGGGCAAAACCAACGCATCACACGTTTAGTTTAATGCGTATTGGGCCGTTAACCGACCGGAGTCAATTGCGAGAGCCTAATATTATGATGTGGGATCGCTGGCGGGCCTGTCGGACCGAGACAAGTGCGAATGTTCCCATATCACTTGTTTCCGTAAGCCCGAATGCTAAAACCACTTGAAGCGATTCGCGGTCCGCGCGGGTCTGGTTTTCCGGGAGGAACTCGAAGTGATTCGTATTCGTCAATGGGCGGGGTTGGCCCTCGCTTTTGGTTTGATTGTCAGCGTCTCAACCATCCGCGCACAAGACGACAAGGCGAAAGCCCAAGACAAGCCAGTCGAAAAAGCGAAAGATGCGCCAGCCGAGAAGGCTGCTGAAAAACCAGCCGACAAGCCGGCCGACGCGCCAGCAGCTACGGGCGATAAGGTCGACCTCAAGTGGAAGTTTGAAAAAGACAAAAAGACCTACCAGGAGATGATGACCAAGACCACCCAGATCATGAAGGTCATGGGTATGGAGGTCAACCAGACACAGGAACAGACGTTCTACTTCTCCTGGGAACTCAAAGAAGAAGACAAAGACAAGAATATCGTTCTCGTGCAGCGTATTGAGGGCGTGAAGCTATCTATTGAAATCGCCGGCAACCCGATCAAGTACGATTCTGCCAGCCCCGGTAGCGCCAACACCTCCCTGGCGGAGTTCTTCAAGCAGCTTGTCGGCACCGAATTCAAGTTGACCCTCGACAAAGACATGAAGGTCACGAAGATCGAAGGCCGCGACGAGTTTCTACGCAAGCTCGGCCAGGCCAATCAAACCATGGAGCCGATGCTCAAGCGCGTGTTGAACGATGAAGCCCTCAAGCAAATGGCTGACCCGATGGTGGGCTTGCTGCCCGGCAAATTGGTCGGTAAGGGCGACTCGTGGACTCGCGACTCGAAGCTCAATCTCGGCCCGATCGGCAGTTACAAGAACAACTTCAAGTACACCCTCGACAAGATTGAAAAAGACATCGCCGACATTACGGTGACCAGCAAGCTCGTTTACGAGCCGCCGACCGAAAGTGGCGAAGGCCTGCCCTTCCGCATCAAGTCGGCTAAGTTGGATAGCAAAGACAGCGGCGGCAAGATCAGCTTCGACGTGAAGAAAGGCCGGCTGGACAAACAGGAACTCTCCGTGAAGCTAGAAGGCGAACTCGTCATCGAAATTGCCGGGCAGGAGACCAAGGTCGAGCTGAAACAGGATCAGAAGACGACGATTTCCACCTCTGACCAACCGCAAATGAAAAAGCCGGGCGCGACCTCCTGATCGTCCCGACGAAGTGACCTGACGCAAGTCGGGCGCCCGACAAATACCCAAACCGGCCCGCATGTAGTATGCAGGCCGGTTTTTTTGTGCAAATAATGCTATGCTTGCGGGTTAGTCCGACTGATACGAAACCGCCAGTCCTGCTGCCGGGGAAAGAACTGCCGTCGGGGCAATCCACGGGGTCCAGCGAAGTGCGGTTGACTGGTCCGGCTATCCGGTTAATTTAGAGGTCGCCAACCAGCACTCGCGAAATCATTGTCCCCTCGATATGGAGCACCGGCTGATGAGCGTCCAGACACAAACTGACACCACGGCGGCCCGCAAGAACATGGAACGGCGAAAGAAGGCCATTCCCGTGGCCATCGACCGGCGCAACCAATCGGACGGCGAGCGAAAGAAGCATCGCGTTGAACGCCGCCGCCAGGTGGACCCAACCACGTGCGAGCGCGAATACAACGACGACGAGATTGCCTTCATGAAGGCCATGGACCATTACAAGCGCGACAACCGCCGGCCGTTCCCGACGTGGAGCGAAGTGCTGGAAGTGATCATGGCACTGGGCTATCGCCGAGTTGCCGATGTCGGCCCGATGCCAGGCAACCCACCGCGGCCATCGCCCAAAGGTTGATCACGATTCACAACCGCGCAAGGACGCGCTCTCATGCGGATATTCATCAGCGCTGGCGAACCCTCCGGCGATTTGCACGGTGACAATCTTGCCCGTGCACTGACGGCAGCTAATCCTCACTGCGACCTCTACGGCCTCGGCGGACCGCGCATGCGGGCTGCCGGGGTCGATTTGCTTTATCCCCTCGCCGAACATGCCGTGATGGGCTTCATCCGCGTGGTACAGGTCGTACCGGCGCTCTCCGACTTACTAGATCGCGTCACCGATGCGTGGCATCGTCGTCGCCCCGATGCCGTGGTGCTGATCGACTATCCGGGTTTTCACTGGTGGGTCGCCGCCCGCGCCAAAGCGATGGACATTCCCGTCATCTCGTTTGTGCCGCCTCAGATCTGGGCGTGGGCCAGCCACCGCGCCCGCAAAATGCGCGCGACGTTTGATCATGTGCTGTGCGCTCTGCCGTTTGAAGAATCCTGGTTCCGCGCCCGCGGTATCAGCGCCACCTACATCGGCCATCCATACTTCGATGAATTGAAGCGGCAACGACTCGATGCCAACTTCATGGAGCAGCAGCGACAATATGGGAAGTCAATTGTCGGGCTGCTTCCCGGATCGCGTGGCCACGAAGTGGCGCATAACCTCGAATCCATGATCGGTACCGCGCGATTGGTGAATCATAAACGCCCGGATACACGATTCCTGTTCGCCTGTTTCAATGACAAACATCGCAAGATTGTAGAGGATCGCCTTCGCCGAGAGTCATTACCGGCTGAAGTGTGCGTCGGCAAAACGCCTGAGATTATTGAGTTATCTGAAGCATGTGTGTCCGTATCCGGTTCCGTCAGCCTGGAATTGTTACATCGACTGAAGCCGACGGTGGTGGTGTATCGAACCACGCCGTTCTACCAGTGGATCACCAATACGTTCAAGAACGTGCCTTACATTTCGCTGGTGAACTTGTTGGCGGAGCGCGAAGTCTTCCCCGAATACCTCACCACGAAGGACGAAAGCGTGCGGCCGGCCAGCCACGTGTTGAATTGGCTGAACAACGGAGTGGCTCGAGAGCAGACGATTTCGGCGTTGAAGGACTTGAAGAACCGAGTGGCCCGCCCAGGTGCATGTGCGGCGGCGGCTGATTATCTTTCCCAACGGTTTGGATCAAGAATGGCCCGGGCGGCGTAGAGGTCTCGCGCACAGCATCCCGGCGAACCAAGGTGTCACACCCGTGGCAATTGGTTAGTATGACGCCAATGGTGATCACTTGTCCTACCGATGCTGCTCTGACCGCATTTCAACGCGGCGAGTTAGCCGAAACAATTCTCGACGAAATCGCCGAGCATTTAGAGACATGTCCCGCTTGTGATTCGCGGATGCGCACGCTTGACGACATC
>JANLTA010000497.1:0-4944 GCA_031362705.1 Gemmataceae bacterium
AGCATCTTTCTCGGTGATGCCGGGTCCATGCTCATCGGCCTAGTGGTTGGCACGTTGGCGATTCAAGCATCGTTGAAAGGTGCGGCCACGGTGGCTTTAGCCGCACCATTGGCCCTCATGGTAATCCCAATCTTCGACACATCGGCGGCTATCGTCCGTAGGAGGCTTACTGGGCGGAGCATCTTTACCACGGATCGAGGCCATCTCCACCATGTGCTTATGAATGGCGGCCTGTCGAACAGGAAAGTGCTGCTATTGGTTGCCTTACTGTGCTGTCTGGCCGGAAGTGGTGCGCTGTTCGGCATCTACCTTAAGAGCGAGTACATTGCCTTCGGCTCAGCCGTTGCCGTGGTCGCCATCCTGATGACTGCCAAACTCTTTGGCAGGGCGGAGTTTTTGCTCGTCAAGGAGGGCTTTTCATCACTGGTCGATCGGGTGCGCTTTGGCAATGAACACGGGCGTGTCCACCAGATCAACGTGCATCTCCAAGGTTCGGGCAATTGGAATGAACTCTGGCGTGCCCTGACAGCATCGGCTCAGGAATTGGGTCTGAAGACCATGACACTGGATGTGAACGCACCGGCAATGCATGAGGGGTATCATGCTCGCTGGGATCGTACGAATACCGACCAATCCGAGGTATCTGGCTATTGGCGCGTGGAGATCCCGTTAACGGTAAATCGCCATGTCGTGGGCCGATTCAATGTAGTTGGGTTGCGTGACGAGGAATCCGCCTGGCAGAAGCTGGCAGCCCTGGCAAAGATTGTCGAAGATATCGAATTGACCATCGCGGCAATGGCTGAGTCGAAGAAGCCTGAAGAGTTTGCTGCTCCCGCGCCATCGCTACTCCCGGCCAAAGGCATGCGGTTGGGCGCTCACTAGAGCGCAATGAGAGATTTTTTCGCTTGGAAGCGCCCCGAGGCTGGTACAATGTAAAAGTTGTCTCAACCTCCTGAGAATCTATCCGGCCCACACGATACGCTCAGCCATTCCTTTGAGGCTGCCCTAAGCGAGGATTTGCGATTATGGCGAATACACACACAGTTACCGACACGATGCTTCCGGAAGTCATCGATGCCGGCTCGGGCCGCACGGCAACCAGCATTATTTCCGTCATCTGGCAACGAAAGTCCCTGGTGATCCTCGGGCTGGTTATTGGCTTGGTGATTGGGTCGCTGTTTTACGCTCAACGGCAACCGATTTACGAAAGCCGTGCCTCGGTCCACGTGGTCAACAAGAGCGTTAATCCTGGCGGGTCCACGTCCAGTCGAAGCGTCACAACCACGTTTGTTGACGACTACATGTCCACGCAAAAGCAGATCATGGGTAGCGAGATCATTGCCGAACTCGCGGCCAAAAAAGATAAAATCAAGAAAAAACTGACTGAGGATGGCTTTCGCAGCTTTCCCGACGCGAGAAAGCCAGACGATCTGATTCAGGGCATTCGAACCAGCCTCATCGTTTCGCGCGACATGCGGGAATCCGGCGGCGCTGGCGGTAATAACATTTTGCTGCTGCAGTTTCGCAGCACCGATCGTGAAGAGTGCAAGCTGATTCTCGAGATGATGATCGAAGCGTACAACGATCATATTTCCGACGTTTTTCGCGACCTGAGCGAAAACCTCGTCAAGGCGATCACACAAACGAGCAAAGAACTTGACGACAAGATTAAGCAGGCTGACGAGGAACTCAAAAGGTTCTACTTGGAGTCACCGCATTTGATCTCAACAAATTCGGGCGGTACATCGAGTGCGAAATCGAAAATGGTGAAACTCAACGATATGATAGCTAATGCTGAAGTCGACTTGAAATTGCGGCAGGCCAATTTGGATGATTTTGTCAAGATCAGCAAGCAAGGCTCGGACAAGCTCCTTCAATACCTGGCCATTTCCAAACAGCCATTGCCACAATTGACCGGCGATCCGAAATCCGACGAAGAACTGATGAAACTCAAAGTTGAGGAAATCCAATTATCCGCAATGTATGGCCAAGAACACCCGGTCATGAAAAACAATCGTCTTCGCCAAAAGGCTCTCCGCGATATGGTCAAATCAAAAGACAAGTCCGGCAAGTCCACGGAGGAATCCATGCCGTCCGGTAACTCCACCGACGATATAGCCGAGATGTTTTTGAGCGTGTTGCGACTCGAAATTGACTCACTTGAGAACCGGCTCGCCACGCTTCGCGCTGAACATGCTGTTTCTTCCGGGGAAATGCGGGAACTGATCCAGTCTGAAACGAAGCAGTTTCAGTTGCAAGACGCCCGCGCCCGCGCGGTCGGCCAACACGCGGAGATCCAGAAGTTGATTTCCAACGCCGACCTCAAGGCATCGAACTCCGGCGGTTTCCGTGCCTATGCCACGGATCGCCCGGGTATCGGTTACAAGATTTCACCAATGCCGTTTCAGATATTTACGGCGGCAACCCTTTTGGGGTTGTTGCTTGGTGTCGGCTTGGCCTACCTAGCTGAAATATCCGATAAGAGCTTCCGCAGTCCGGCGGAGATTCGCAAACGCCTGGGCTTGGCAGTGATTGGGCACGTACCATACATGGCTGCCGACGAGAAAGCGGCAGCCATGGTCGCGGCCGGCACGGCGACCTTGGATCCAATGCTCGTCACACACTACCAATCGAACTCGATTGGCGCCGAAGCATACCGAGGCGTGCGAACGGCTTTGTACTTCAGTACCCAGGGCGCTGGCCACCAGGTGATCCAGGTGACCAGCCCGAACGTGTCCGACGGCAAATCAACGTTGGCTGCAAACCTGGCGGTGTCCATCGCGCAGTCAGGCAAGCGGACGTTACTCATCGATGCCGACTTCCGCAAGCCACGTGTCCACAAGATTTTCAACGTTCCGGCCCAGGTCGGCATGGCGTCTGTCATGGCAGGCCAATGTGACCTTGGATCGGCCGCGCAACAGACTGCGATTCCGAACCTCTCGGTGATGCCGTGCGGTCCGCGGCCAGTCAACCCGGCCGAGTTGCTGACCTCGCCGAAATTTAAGGACTTGCTCGAAGAGTTGCGTCATCAATATGACTTTGTGATCGTGGACACCCCGCCGATTCTGGTCGTCACCGACCCGGCTGTGGTCGCTCCGCGAGTCGATGGCGTCATATTGTGCATCCGAGTAACCAAGAACGGTCGGCCGTATGCCGAACGTGCCCGTGAAGTGCTTCAGTCGCTCGGGGCCAACGTTCTCGGCGTCGTTGTCAATGGCTTCGGCGCGGCTGTCGGTGGCAACAAGTACGGTTACGAGCACTACAACTACGGCTACGGTGAAGGTTACTCGTACACCTACGGCTACACATACGGCTATGCAGATAAGGAAGCCGCCAGCTACTACGGCAACACACCGGACGAGCCGCATGCATCGGTGCCGGCGATCAAAGGCTAAGTGGATTGAGAATCAACCAGGGCCGGCGGGAAGCGTATTGAATTCGCCTTCCCGCCGGCCCTTTCGCTTACTCAAGATCGCCGATTCAATTCCTAGGATACAACGCCAGTCATCATGATTCCTCCTCTTGTCGATATTCATGTCCACTTGCTTGCGGGCATGGATGATGGCCCCAAAACCGCCGAAGACGCGCTGGCCATGTGCAAGATGATGGTCGACCAAGGCATCCGGCACGCGGCGGCCGGGGCACATCAAAATGACGAATACCCGAACAACAGCCCCGACACGATTCGCACAGCTCAGGCGTCGCTTGCGGAACAACTCAAAGCCAACGACGTGCCGCTCCAAACACGACCTTGCGCCGAAGTCATGGTTGGTACAGAGACTCTGAATCAACTAGATCGTGGCGAACTGATGACGATCGGCGATACTGGGAAATACCTGCTCATCGAAATGCCGCACGGCCTGTGCGTCGAACTCAAGTGGCTGTTGCAGGAATTCGATGATCGCAACATTCGACCAATTCTGGGACATGCCGAACGCTGCCCGGAAGTATTGCACGATCCGGGTCGTGCCGAGGAGCTGATTCAGGCCGGCTGCTTGCTTCAAGTGTCGTCGAAAAGCATCACCGATCCGCCAAATCGCGAAGATGCGCTGGCGATCAAGAGTTGGTTCAAACGCCGCATGGTCCATGTGCTGGGTTCGGACGGCCATTCGTTGCGCCGGCGGCCACCGGTGATGGCGGCGGCGTATCAACAAATCGTGAAGTGGGTTGGTGAAGCTGAAGCCGAACGTATCGGTAGCTTCAACGGCATTGCCATTCTCAATGGCCGCGCAGTCACGTTGCCACTACCGCTACCGGCTACCAAGAGCTGGTTCGCGTGGTTGGGTGGTTGAGCAAATGGCCCATTCCGCGCCACCCCGTTTTCATCACGGCGAGCTGATCGTGACCGTGTCAGATGCTTTGCCGGTATTGAAGATCGAGCCGATAAAGGTGTTGCGGAACATTCCCGTGATATAGCGAGTAGCCGCTTCACCAAGCGTTTCCTGGAGGATCAGAATGTCGCCAGGTTGAACGTTGATGCGTTCACGCGGGTCTTGCAAAGCCCGATTCAGGTCAATGCGGATAGCGATCTGGCGATTGCCCGGACAACGCCGCAGCACCACGAGTTGACTCGGTGATGGTGAGCCAAGGCCCTGGGTGGCGATGTTGCCCTGGAAGGTATTGAAGTTCTGCCCGCCGTTGGCGATTGGTGCCCCCGCAATGATCAGTGCCTTTACGACGTCGAGGTCAAAGTCGCGCGGAATCGGGAATTCACGGGCCTGCATAAGGCCACCGGTGAAGTAAGTTTCCGCTTCACGTGTTTGCACGAAAATGATGTCGCCGTCGTCGAGGATCACATCTTCCTGGCGAAACGGAATTGGATCGATGCCGCCAGCACCAAAGCGCTGCAAAAAGGCCAGCAGACACGCGCCGCCATTCTTGAAGCCGCCCTGGGCTTGGCATCGCACATGGGGCTGGAGGGCTTGTCGATTGGCGCCTTGGCTG
>JANLTA010000505.1:0-8568 GCA_031362705.1 Gemmataceae bacterium
CCGGAGTGATCTCAAGGTTGTATGCGCCAAGTCGTGGCGTACGACACGGGATTTCGCGGTGGAGTCCGCGTGGCCACTGGTGACGTAGATGGCGATGGTATCACTGACCTGATTACCGCGGCTGGAGTTGGCGGCGGTCCGCACGTCCAAGTGTTCAACGGGAACTTCCCAGTTTTGATTGATAGTCCAGTCGGTAGCTTTTTCGCTTACGATGCCGGATTCACCGGTGGCGTATTTGTAGCCGCCGGCGACGTCAATGGTGACGGCAGGGCTGACATCATCACAGGTGCGGATGCTGGCGGCGGTTCGCATGTTCGCGTCTTCAATGGCGTGAACCGTAGCATCTTGATGGAGTTCTTCGCCTTTGATGCCGGCTTCCGTGGTGGCGTTCGTGTCGCCGCCGGCGATGTGAACGGTGACGGCAAGGCCGACATCATTTGTGCTGCGGGGCCCGGCGGCGGACCGCACGTGAAAGTGTTCGACGGCACGACAGGTCAACTCTTGCGCGAGTTTTTTGCTTATGAAGCAACATTCCTTGGTGGTGTCTTCGTCAGTGCAGCCGATGTGAACGGTGATGGCAAGGTCGATATTGCCACGGGTGCCGGCGAAGGCGGCGGCCCGGCCGTTGCAATTTGGGATGGTGTAACGACCGCATTGTTGACCCGGTTCAATGCCTACCCGCCGACGACACCAGGCTCCGGACTTTTGTCAGGCGATAGCATCTGGGCGAGCGGTGCCCGGGTCGCCTTGGCAGACACCGACGGAGATGGCGTCGCCGAGCTGTATGTTGGCCCTGGCCGGGGCAGAGCGGGGGCACTCAAAGGCTACGCAATCAACTTCTTCGGCGAAATATGGTCGCAAGCCGCCGCCGACCCGACCTTCCTGGGTGGAATGTACGTGGGAAGTTGACCATCCACGACGATCTCAGACGCTGTCTTCCAATATGTGCCCGAGTTTGTCCTTCTTTGTTCGCAGGTACTGTCGATTGTTGTCGCCGGCGGCCACCTGGATCGGTACTCGCTCCACGATCTTAAGGCCATAGCCCTCTAGGCCGACAACCTTTTTCGGATTGTTCGTCAGCAAGCGAATGTGGTGAATGCCAAGGTCGCATAAGATCTGTGCACCAATGCCATAGTGTCTCAGGTCGGCGGGAAAACCCAATCGGCGATTCGCTTCGACGGTGTCGAGTTTCTCCTGTTGCTGCAGGCGATACGCTTTCAACTTATTCAACAGTCCGATACCGCGCCCTTCCTGCCGCATATACAACACGGCACCCCGTCCAACGGCAGCAACTTGCGCCATTGCCCGATTTAGTTGCGCGCCGCAATCGCACAAGCCGCTGTGAAATACATCACCGGTCAGACATTCACTATGGATGCGCACAAGGACAGGGTCGACTTGAGTAGGAACGCAGCCATCGCTTTCGACGCCGACTCCTCCGATGGTAAGCGCCAAATGCGGTTCAACATCCACGAGGGATGAATAGACGATCAGGTCAAACTCGCCGAACTCTGTGGGCAGTCGAAGTGTCAGTTCCCGCCGAACGAGTCGCTCGCGTTGCCGACGGTGCTTGATCAACTGTTCGATCGAACACATTTTCAATCCATGTTCCAACCGAAAGCGATCCAAGTCCGGCAACCGTGCCATGGTGCCGTCGGGATTGACGACCTCGCAAATTACGGCCGCTTCCTTCAGGTTGGCTAAGCGGCATAGGTCCACGCTCCCTTCAGTATGCCCAGCGCGGACTAGTACGCCGCCGTCTTTGGCACGAAGCCCGGGCACATGGCCTTTACCACGAATCAAATCGGCTGGGCCGCTACGGTCGTCGATGGCGACCTGAATGGTCCGTGCCCGGTCAAATGCCGACGTGCCAGTCGTGACCCCGGTGCGAGCATCAATGTATGGCGTGAACGGTGTGGCGGCGGGATCGGGCGTGTTGCCGGGAAGTGGCTCCAATCCCAGGCGATCGCAAATCGCATGACTCATGGCCAGGCAAACCAGGCCGCAGGCATTTCGCATCATGAAGTTGACCATGTCAGGGGTGACATGCTCCGCGGCCACGACGAGATCGCCCTCGTTTTCACGATATTCGTCATCGACAAGCACGATCATGCGTCCGGCACTCAGGTCGGTCAAAATGTCTTCAATTGGACTGAACGCGGGTCGTTCGGTGGTCATGCGCGGGTCCGCTGGGTGAAAAAACAGCTCGATCCCTATTATAACAACCGGCCGCGATAGTCGCTTCCCGTGGAAAAATATGGCAAAACGACGTGTGGGTTTGTGGCTCATCGGTGCCTTCGGCGGCGTCGGCTCGTCGGTGGCACTGGGGCTCGCCGCACTTAAACGCGGTCTAATCGACGCGACGGGCTTGGTCACGGCGTTGCCATGTTTCTCTGATGTGGACCTGGACTCACCTGCTGACTTCATCGTCGGTGGCCACGAGGTTCGGGCGAGCGACTTTCGGATTGCGTGCGCGGGTGTCGGTGGCAGCGTGCCTGCATATTCGCCCACGTTGATCGACGCTTGCCGTGATTATCTCGACAATTGGTCAGCAAACGTAATAACAAATACATTAGGGAGCCAACTCCAAGCCGATCTGGCTGCGTTCGTTGCTCGAAATCAACTCGACCAGTTGGTCGTCATCAACGTGGCATCGACGGAGCCGCCGATTGAGTCGCGCGCAGAGCACGACGACCTGGCGGCATTACGAAAGGCCGTGAACGCCGGCGATGTGACCGCCCTTCCGCAGAGCAGTTGGCATGCCTATGCAGCGATTGCCGGTGGATTCCCTTATGTCAACTTCACGCCATCGCCAGGTGCGTCGTTGCCGGCACTGATTGAATTGGCCAAGGCGAAAGGTGTGCCTATCGCCGGCAGCGATGGTAAAACCGGCGAGACGCTCGTCAAAACGGCGCTGGCACCGATGTTTGCCGCCCGCAACCTCAAAGTACTAAGCTGGGTCGGGCACAATATCCTCGGCAACCGAGACGGGCAGGCACTCAACGATCCGACCATTCGATCGTCCAAGCTTCGATCCAAGGATCGAGCGATTCCGGCCATCTTGGGCGCTGATCCTCAATCATTGACCACGATTGAATACGTTGAATCTCTTGACGACTGGAAGACCGCATGGGATCACATTCATTTCCGGGGCTTCCTCGGCGTTCGCATGCAGATGCAATTTACGTGGCACGGCTGCGACTCGGCGCTGGCCGCGCCGTTGGTGATCGACTTGGCGCGATTGGCCTTGTTGGCGCAACGTCGTGGTGAAGTCGGCCCCCTGCCCCACTTGGCCGCCTTTTTCAAATCACCGCTGGGATCGGCGGAACACGAATTGAGCCGTCAAATGGATATGTTGATGGCATACGCTCACGCCGCTTCCCAGTGATCTAATATGCGATTGGCTTTCAGCAGCAACGCCTACCTTCATTTCCCATTTGCCGAGGCGGCACGGCGCATCGCGGCGATTGGCTACACCGGCATCGAGATCATGGCCGATGTGCCACACGCCTGGCCGGCATATTTGCTGCCCCAGCAAAAGCGTGACATCCGTGCCGCGGTCGAGAACAATAATCTCTCTGTTTCCAACATCAACGCCTTCATGATGCATGCCGTGGACGACCCGCGGCAGAAATACTGGCATCCATCGTGGATCGAGCGGGATGTGCATTATCGTCGAATCCGCGTTGAACACACCAAAAAGGCGCTGACGCTGGCGAAGGAGCTTGGATCGCCCTGTATCACCACCGAACCTGGTGGCCCGGTTGAGTCCGGCGAATCGTGGAAGAACGCGCTTCAGCTTTTTGTCAAAGAACTGAAGCCCGTTGCCGAACATGCGCACAGGGAGGGCGTGCTGCTATTAGTGGAGCCGGAGCCGGGGTTGTTGATCGAAACGGCTGATCAATTCGAAGAGTTCATGCAACACATCGATTGCCCGGCGGTCGCCATGAACTTCGACATCGGCCATTCATTCTGCGTGGGCGACGACCCGGCGTCCACGATCCGGCGTATGGCTAAGCACATTCGCCACATTCACTTAGAGGACATCGCCGTAACCCGGGCCCACGAACATTTGATCCCCGGCGATGGCGTGATTGATTTGGCTGCAACTCTGTTGGCCATTGATAGCATCAGCTACGTCGGCTGGGTCACGGTTGAGCTTTATCCCTACGCCGTCGACCCGGATGGGGCAGCGACGTTGGCCCGTGAACGACTGGCAAAGTTGGCGAAACTGGACATGCAATTCTCAACTTGAAGCTGTATGATATAGGTAAGCCCGGAACATCAGGAAGAAAAAACATGCGACGGATCATCGTGATCGCCATCCTTGCTATCGTGATGACGACGAATGGTGCGCTGGCCGGAATTATCGACGGCTACAATCCGGCCCGTCATGACCGATTCACTCCCGGCACATTCCCTGCTGGCACGCCACCAACTCCGAATGGGACTTTCTACGAAAGCAGCTTCGATTTTTCCGGCGTGGGTTGGGTGCCGGGCGCTGGTCCTGGCACGAAGCAGTTGGCCATGATCTCACCGACACACTTCATCGCAGCTCAACACTTCCTGCCGGGCTTGGGCACCACGATTGGCTTTCGTGCTAAAGACGGCAGCTACGTGACACGCACGGTATCGTTGCAAACACAGATTGTCGGCGACGTGGCGATTGGCGAGCTGAGTTCTCCCTTACCGCAAGGCGTGAACGGTATTGCTTCATACCCAATCGGCGTTGGTCCGAACTCTGCGTTTCTGGGCAAAGAGATATTGATGTTTGAACAACAGGGGCGCGTAGGTCGCAACATCGCGGGCATATTTGACAATCAAAACATCGGCACTGGCGCTACCAACATTATCGGCAGCGACTATGACACGAACCTCAATTTCGATGGCTTCGGTACGCTTGGACCACCCACCGACGAAATGGTCGTGACCGGTGGCGATTCCGGCAGCCCGACGTTTTTGCTTCACGGTGGGCAGATCAGCCTGCTGGGACACCATGTTTTTCAATACCAGAGCGGGCCGACACCTGTGGGTAGCGGTGATTCCTTCCTGCCGTCGTATGTGCCGCAGATTGCCGCCGAACTTCTGCTCGACGGCTTCATCCTGGGAACGGTGCCGGTTCCGGAGCCTTCATCCATGCTGCTCGGCGGTATGGTGATTGGCGGAATTGGTTGGTATCGTCGCCGTCGCGCCGCATGAACCGGCTGACGGCATACGCGCAGCTTGTGCGATTGCCAAATGTCTTCACGGCCTGCGCCGACATCACCGTCGGCGTGTTGGCCGGGCATGTACCACTCATCCAGTCGTTGCCACTAATCGGCACCTCGGCATGCCTTTACAGCGCCGGCATGGCATCCAACGACTATTTTGACCGTTACATCGACGCCATCGAGCGACCGCAACGCCCCCTCCCGCGCGTTGCCATCTCTCCGACCGCCGCTTGCGGCTTGGCGCTGGCGCTGGTAGCGATCGGAATCATGCTGTCCGCGACCGTATCCGTCAATTCGTTACTTCACGCAGCAATACTCTTCGTGTTGATTCTCACCTATAACGCCGGACTCAAGTCAACCGTTCTCGGCCCTCTCGTCATGGGTGGCTGTCGCTTTGTGAACGTCCTACTAGGTTTCTCCTGCGTTTCGGCTGACGCCGTGGATTGGTCAATGCGGCTTGCAATTGCCGGCATTGTCGGCACATATATTGTGGGCGTTACGTTGGCTGCGCGCCAAGAAGCCGGTCAAAGCTCAACGGGGGTACTCGGCTTCGCAGGCGGCACGTCTCTATTCGCCGTGGCGGCAGCGGCGTTGGTGCAGGCCTCATCGTCGTCGCTACATCCGTATGTCATTGCGTATCTGATACTGTTTCTCGTGACAAAGGCAGCTCCTGCGTTCAATGAGCCGTCGCCAAAGCAAGTTCAACGATTTGTCAAAGCGGCGATATTCGGCTTGGTTGTCCTGGATTCTGCGTTGGCAACCGCACTTGCTGGCCCGGTGGGGCTGTGCGTCCTATTTTGGCTGATACCGGCGGTGATTCTCGGCCGGTGGCTTTACTCGACCTGACGGCTGGAGAACTCCTCATGTGTGCGTGCCGATGCGGCGAAGTGTTAATGATGCTGGCCATAGCGATCCTTGTTTGGCCGCTCGCCGTGGCGGCCGGCCCTGGCGAGACGGATCGAGCCAGGCAGTTCATAGCGCGGCATGAAGCCAAGGTCAAACCGTTGGAGATCGCCGCCAGCAAAGCGTGGTGGGACGCGAACACCACCGGTGACAAAGCAGACTTCAAACGCAAAGAAGAGGCCCAGAACCAAATCGATGAAGCCCTGGCCGATCCGGTGCCATTCCAGGAACTCAAGGCTTTGCACGATGCCGTCATCGCTAAGAAGATTGACGATCCGCTGCTTGCGCGAAGCATCGACATCCTTTATTTGCAGTATCTGGAAAAACAGGTCGATCCCGCGCTGCTGAAGAAAATCAGCGCCCTGGCCAACTCAGTGGAACAGACATTCAACAACTTCCGCGCCGTGGTCGATGGCAAGCAGCTCACGGACAGCGAGGTTCGTGACGTACTCAAATCATCGACGAACGCCGAGCGCCGCAGGGAAACGTGGGAAGCCTGCAAAGGCGTCGGCACGGCCGTAGAAAAGGACTTAATCGAACTGGTTAAGCTACGCAATGAGGCCGCTCGCAAGCTTGGGTTTGCTAACTTTCACGATCTTTACCTGTATCTCAACGAACAGGATAGCGGCAAACTCATCGCCCTGTTCGATGAATTGGATGAGTTGACGCGCGGCCCGTTTATGACGGCGAAAGCGGACATCGATGGCCGGCTCGGGCAGTTATACGGGGTCGGTCCTGAGTCATTAATGCCCTGGCACTACCATGACCCGTTCTTCCAGGAAAGCCCGTCGGTGTACGCGGCTAGCCTCGACGAGCCGTTCAAGAAATCGGATATTCTCGAAATCTGTCGCCGATTCTATGCTGGCATTGGCCTGCCCATTGAAGACGTGCTCAAACGTAGCGATCTGTACGAAAAGAAAGGCAAAAGTCCCCATGCCTTTTGCACCGATATCGACCGCGCTGGTGACGTGCGCGTTCTCGCCAACATTGTGAAAAACGAGTATTGGATGGGCACGATGCTGCACGAACTGGGTCACAGTGTGTACAGCAGCAAGAACATTCCGGCATCGTTGCCTTACGTCCTGCGTGGCGAAGCGCATATCCTCACCACCGAAGGCGTGGCGATGCAGTTCGAGCGGTTCAGCAAGCAACGTGCATTTCTCGAAAAGATGGGATTGCAAGTCGAGAATCCTGAGGCCTTTGACGAGGCGGCCGCCAAGACGCAGCGCAATCAACTCTTGATCTTCTCGCGCTGGTGCCAGGTGATGCTGCGGTTTGAAAAAGGAATGTACTCGAATCCCGACCAGGACTTGAACAATCTTTGGTGGGATCTGGTCGAGAAATACCAGGGAATGAAACGGCCCGCAGGGCGAAGTGCGCCAGACTATGGCAGCAAGATCCACATTGTCAGTGCTCCAGTGTACTACCACAACTACATGATGGGTCAATTGTTTGCTTCACAGGTTCATCACACAGTGTGTCGTGAAGTGTTCGGCGGAGCGAATCCGGGCAAAGTGCTTTACAACGATAACCCGAAAGTGGGCGAGTTCATGACACGCAAGGTCTTCGCACCCGGCAAGTCAATGCCCTGGAACGCGCTCACGAAGTTCGCCACGGGTGCCGAGCTGAATGCCAAGGCGTTTGCCCAAGACTTCAAAGACAAGTAAGCGCCCATCAGCCTTTGGGACCGCGGAAATTGGTCATGTCGTGGCGCATGATCGTGACACCCGAACTGCCATCGGATGACGGCCCAAGCGTGTAGACACCCATTTTTCCTGAATTGGTTTCGACGAGGTAGAGAGCGGCCTGGCCAGCCGCTATATGGCCTGTTGTCATGACGAAATGGACACTGTTAGCTGAGCCAAGGCCAAATTCCTTGACGACGTCCAACTCGGCGAAGCCGACCGTCTTGCCGATGGACCGATCCATGATCGTCGAGTAGAGCTTGCCACGTTTGGAATCGAACATCCAAACGCCATCCAATCCGGACCGAGGTGTGATGCCTGCAGCTCCTGTGCATATGACGAATTCTTCATTCCGATCATTCGCCGCGAAAGCAGGCCGAGCTGACTCCAGCAGCGCCCAGCAACCCAGCGCTCCAAACAAGATACCCATTGAAAGCGTCGCCAGCGATTGCATGCGCACCATGTCCGTCCTCCTTGACAGTGCCAGAGAGTACACGACGTGGCTCGGATTTGCCTAGTTCAAGTTGATTTGATTCAGGTTCAACCGCGCTCGGCGGGCTTGGGTCGATCCAGATCCTTGTTCTTGCCGCGATCTTTCTCACCGGAGCAACCCACGGCCACGATTACCAACAATAGTAGAACGTATCGCATGTCAGCCTCGAAAAAAGAACACGCCGGTCGAAATCGACCGGCGTGATTCACTGAGAATGGTGCTGTGCGACTAACGCAAATACACCACCTCCAATTAGCCCTTGGGATTCTGGCGCTCG
>JANLTA010000304.1:0-2248 GCA_031362705.1 Gemmataceae bacterium
CTTCTTCCAACCCAACAAGACCGTGGTGGACTCGGCGGGTTTCGCCCCGTTATCCAGAATCAACTCATTCGTGTTCAGCATTTTTTTCACGTTGTTCTGACCATCAAGGAACTCATCGGCCGATAACAGGTCGTCGAACGTGCGGGTGCCATAGTGCATCGGTACCACCAACCGCTTCGGCTTGATCTGAGCCATGACGCGCTTGGCCTGTTCGCCGTTCAATGTGTACACGCCGCCGACGGGAATCAACAACACATCAACCGGGCCAATCTGCCGGAGCTGCTCTTCATTGAGCAAATGACCCAGGTCGCCGAGATGGCACAGCTTCAAACCATCGAACTCAAGAATAAACGCTGTGTTCTTGCCTCGCTGCATTCCCTGCGTGGTGTCGTGATAAAGCCCCACGGCGCGGATGCGGACATCGCGGAACTTCTCATCCACGGCATTCCATTGCGCCCGAGGCGGCGGCCCGCCCTCGCCCGTTCCGGCCGGCACCTTCACACCTTCGATCACTTTGGCTTGAGCCTTGTTCTCAATGACATCCAGCCGCACGTGGTCAGGATGCGGATGGCTGATCAACACCACATCCGCCCGCGCAACCTGCCGGCCAAACGCATCAATGGCATGAGGATCAAAAGCGACCCGCGTACCCTGTGATGTTTCCAAAACAAAAAACGACTGCCCGAGCCAACGAAGCTTGATGGGCTTTTTGTCCTGTGCTAGGGCGTAACCCGTGCCCAGCCCGATAAGACAGACAATTGCAATGAGAATCCGAGATGCCACGAACATCGTTAGCCGTTCCATTAAGCCTATCGGTTCGTCAAATCTGAGGCGAACCGTTCGACGGCGGCGACGAAATCCTCATCCTCGATTTCCCACAAAGCTCGACCAGTGGCATCCTCACCGAGTCTGCCGATGGTTGACAGGTACTGCCCAATGCGCATGTCGGGGCAGTGTACACGTACCTGAGCGAGGCGAGCAAACATCTCGTTAGCAATCATAATGCCAGTTCCTCGACATATGACGAACTTATCTGCTCCGGCATTGGCTATCGTATCATGTTACCGCTAGATCTGATCAATCAATCCGCGCAGGAGTCGCCACATTTGCCAGCACATATTCGTGTTCTGAGCATACGCCCCATGCCTCGAACATCCGCCAATACCAGCGCGGGTACAGACGGGAGGAAATCGTCGTTTCACGGGCCACCAACGTGCCACCTTCGACCGGAGTTAACGTGTAGCTTGCGTCAACAAAGGTCAGCCACTGCCGCCCCGGCAGAGTGTTTTCCGCGACTTTGAGTTTCATCGAAAACGGTTGGTTCCATTCCGTCACTTCCTGGGCAATGATCCCTTGATTGAAATAACACACCCGACGACCGCCGACCGCTTCTTTGTCCAAAGTGCAACGATTCGGCACGGGCAAACCGATACGCAGCAAGAACGGTTGGGATCCGCCCATTGACTCGAAGACAATCAATCGTTTCCATACCAGATCGGGCGGTTTTGGGACAAACATTTGATTGACGAAAGTCTCGAACCGTTCTGCCTCACGGTAGGGTTTTTCCACTCGATCCGCTGCGGCAATCATCAAGGGACAAGCGAGTATTAACAGGGCGGAGTGTTTATCAACTGTAATGTCTTTTTCGCCAATCTGGTCACGGATGAAAAAGCCGACGACGTTGCCAATGCACATCGCGACAACCAGGAACGGCATTGCCATGGCAACGCAAATGTACCCTTCCCATTGCAAGCCGATGAAGATCATGGCTGTGGCAATACCGACTATGAAACTTGCCAAGGAAATTGCAGCTGGCCGCCGAACTATCAACGCTATTGCAAAACCGGCGACAAATGGAACCACCAGAAACATGACCCATCCGTAAGCGGTTCTATCGTTGACACACCAGTGGTATCCCCCGATGAATAGGATCATCCCTGCGGTCATGCCCACAACGAACCGGACACGCGAATCGACGACCTTCATTGGCATGATGGGTCTCTCAACAATTCGGGCGGCAGTCTAGTCACCGAAACGCCGAACGTTCCATAACCATCTTTCCCGGAAAATCCAACTGCTGCACGAACCGCACGGCGTCTTGCGCTCCAAATTCGCGGTCCAGGCCTTCGTCACGCCAATCAACCGATAGCGCGCCGTCGTAGCCGATGTGGTTGAGGGCGCGGATGAAGTTGTCCCAGTCGATGCCGCCACGGCCGGGGCCGCGGAACTCCCAGCCGCGGCGCGGGTC
>JANLTA010000576.1:0-5557 GCA_031362705.1 Gemmataceae bacterium
GGTGAACGCTGTAGATGCTTTTTTTCTTCGCCATGTCATGCCTCCGCGAGTGACAGGAGGTTTTACTATGGCGGAATGCGCTAACGCAAACCCGATTCGGTGAAAATCAACCGCTATACTGACGATGACGGATGACGCCAAAGGCCAACGAGTATCACATGAGCGTTGCACCGAGTTTTGCGGCGGCTTTGGGACGTATTCCCAGCGGGTTGTTCATCCTGACAGCCGGCGTCGGCGACGAAGCCACGGGCATGTTGGCGAGTTGGGTCCAGCAATGCTCGTTTGATCCTCCGCTTGTATCCGTTGCCGTAAAGCGCGACCGACATTTTTCGACGCTTCTCAAGTCCGAGACATCGTTTGTTGTCAACATTATTGCGACAGGGCATACCAAGTTTCTGGGACATTTCGGTAAGGGCTTTGGACCTGCCGAAGCAGCATTTGACGGCATTGACGTGCAGCCGTCGGACCAAGGCATTCCGATCCTCGTCGGGGCGGCGGCTCACCTCGAATGTCTTGTGATGCAACGCTTCACCGCTGGCGACCATGATCTAGTCATCGGTCGAGTTTTGGGTGGGCGATTGCACACGGACGAATCGCCGTTCGTCCATGTCCGTAAGAGTGGTCTACATTATTAACATGAGCGATGGAATACTAAGACGGGCCGAGCTTGCCGAGCGGCAGGCGTTTGTCGCCGCTCTGCTAGCTGAGACGCAAACCGATCAGCTGTTGGTATTCGAGCCTCCCAACCTCTCCTGGTTTGCAGGTGCGCCCCTGGCTCGGGGTATCCTGAATCCCGCCGAACAACCCGTCCTGGTCATATCAGCAACGCAGCATTGGGTCGTTTGCAGCAACAATGATTCGCAACGAATTTTCGACACATTTGTGGACGAATTGGGCTTTCAACTCAAGGAGTGGCCATGGCACATGGGCCGCGACCAACTGCTCGCGGACCTGTGCGACAAGAAGAAACTGTGCTGTGATCGAAATGTGCGCGATGCCGTCTCGGTCGCCGAGCGCTTGCAACAGTCGCGACTGACGCATTCGCCGCGATGCCAGCAAGCGCTACGCGATTTGGGCCGCGATGTGGCCCATGCGTTGGAAGCGACCGGTCGTGCGGCTGAAATTGGCAACCCCGAACGGGAATTGGCGGGACAAGTTGCTCATCGCCTCGCACATCGCGGCATCGAAGCCATTTCAATCCATGCAGCCGGGGATGATCGCGATGCCAACGACTCGCGCCCCGCATTCACGGATCGGCCATGCCAGCGGAGTTGCATCATATCTGCCATTGGTCGGCGTGACGGTTTACATGTTTCGGCCAGCCGGACAATTTGGTTTGGCGATGATGAGGAAGTGGGCACCAAACAACGTGAAATCGCGGGGCAGATTACCGCCGCTCGTGGCGCGGCTTTGCAATCCGGTGTCGCCGTGTCGGCGATTTTCAATGCGGGTCAACGCGTTGCCGAAGCGCTGAATCAGGAACATGCCTGGCGAGACGGGCCATTTGGCTATTGGACCGGATGGTTGCCAATCGAAACATTGTTGTCCCCAATCGGCGGCGAACTGCTTGCGACCGGTCAGGCCATCACATTGTCGACTCGCCTCGGCATGGCGTCTTATTTGGATACATATCTCATCACAGATGCCGGGTCTGAGCGAATCACTTCCGATGCCGAAGGCCCGATACGCCGGTATCGGATCGCCGGGCAAATCATCGAATTGCCGAATGGTCTTCGCCGTTAACCTATTCCGCGCCTAGCATCGGCATGATGAGTTCTGCCGCCAACGAAACCGTTGAAGTTGCCGCCAAGATTGCCCGGCTCGTCGAAGAGCGCGGCTGGAATCAGGAAGACTTCGCGCGGATTGCCGGGCTGAATCGACACACTATTCGCACGATTCTGCAGGCAGGCGACCGCAAGTTGCGGAACGCTACTGTGCAGGCATGTGCCCGTGCGTTGGGACTCACGGTCAGCGAATTGCGAGCATTGCCGCTCGACCGGTTGTTACCGCGAATGCATGGCCAAGCCGGCACTTCGGGCGACGACCGCTTGAAACAGCTTTTCGCACAAGTCACGCAACCGGACTTGTTGGCGTGGCTCGAACGCAACGCTGAACGCGCCCGTGGTCTTTCTCCGACCGAAGTGGAAGAACTATTGGCCATGCAACAGGACGGTGGACCATTGGCCGCCATCGGCCCCGAACGTGTCGTTGAGATGTTGGAGCGAAAACGCGAGTTGTTGCGGCGTGTCCATGCCATTTCAACGACCGAATACTTGACGCTGTTAGAGCAAATAGTGGAGTTGATGTATCAACGAGTTAATCGCTCAGTTTGAGCCCGGTTATTCAATTGGATCGAGTTTCAAGTTCGGAGCCAAGAATGAAGATCATTATTCCCGGTGGGTCTGGGCAGATTGGAACGATGTTGGCGCGGCACTTTCATCGCGGAGGAAATGAGGTGAACGTGTTGAGCCGCCGACCGGTGCCGGCACCCTGGCGGGTAATCGAATGGGATGCGCGAACAGAAGGACCTTGGATCGCGGCACTGAATGGCGCGGATGTGGTAATAAACTTGGCGGGGAAAAGTGTCGATTGCCGATATCATCCGGACAATCGACGTCAGATCATTAATTCGCGTGTCCAATCAACTCAAGCTATTGGTAAAGCAATTCAGGGTATGGCACGGCCACCCCGAGTTTGGCTACAGGCGGGAACGGCGACTATTTACTCCCATAGATTTGATGCCGCCAATGATGATGCGACGGGGATCATCGGTGGCACCGAGCCGAACGTCCCGGATACATGGCGATTCAGCATTGAAGTTGCCAAAGCTTGGGAGGGTGCCTGCAATGCCATCAATACACCGCAAACACGCAAAGTAATAATGCGTTCAGCAATGACGATGAGCCCAGACGCTGGCGGTGTTTTTGACGTACTGTTGCGATTGGTTCGCTTGCGGTTAGGCGGCGCATCGGGCAGCGGCAGACAGTTTGTTTCTTGGATTCACGAACGTGATTTCATTGCCGCAATAGAGTTCATGATCGTGCGTGAAGACTTGGATGGCTGCATCAACCTCTCATCGCCGAAACCGTTGCCAAACTCAGAATTCATGGCTGCGCTGCGCGCAGCCTGGAGAGTATCGCTTGGCTTGCCAGCGACAAACTGGATGCTGGAAATTGGCGCATGGGTATTGCGCACTGAAACGGAATTGATTCTGAAGAGTCGACGCGTCGTACCCTTAAGACTGTTAGACGCAGGATTTGAATTTACCTTCCCAGATTGGCAAGCCGCCGCGATCGAATTATGCGATCGATGGCGGCGCAAGTCGCTGTAAATAATTGGCAACTATCGCGTCAGCAACTCGGTGACGACAGCAATCGGGCCGTCGGTTGCACCGATGTGGACATTGGTCCCAACAGTTTCAAATCCGCGGCGCAAGTAGCCAATCCCGACCCCGCGCTGGCCCGGCGTGATAGCCACGCTAGTCAGCACGCCGACATCTTCCGGTGCGAATAACTTTGTTCCGGCAGATACGCCGATCGCATCGCTTAGCCTAAGCCCGCGCAAACTGCGGTTCACGAAGCCAGTGCGGTCGCGGGCCATGACGATGGGTTCCTGCCCGAGGAAACACCCTTTGGTGAAACTGATCGCATCGGGCCGGCCGATTTCGATCACGAATCGCTTCTCGTCAAAGTCCTTGCCGAACTCTGGCGTGCCTGCTTCAATTCGCAACCATTCCCAGGCTGTGTCGTCGGCCATCGTTGCACCGGCGGCAATCAGGCGTGCTCGCGCATCTTCCGCTCGTTCGGTCAAGCAAACAATGTCGTAACCGGGCACTCCCAATGGATCGTGGCGGCGGATGTTGGCGACCAACTTTGAGCCAAGCATCCGCTCCATGTGTTGATGTAGTTGCAATGGCGGCACCGGTTCACCCATTGCCGCGATTAAGATGTCGGCGGCTGTCGGCCCGGCGAGATGAAACTGCGCGAACTCCTCAGTCCGATCGGCGAGTACGGCATTTTCGGCAATTAAATGTCGGTCGAGGTGTTTGAGTAGTGCCGCGCCTTGGCCCGGAGTGACATCGATCCAAAGGGCATCTTCACCGCCGAGACGTACGTGATAGATGCGGCCATGAAATAATGCCCGAGCACGCTCATTGCAATAAAACGCTTCGCAGCCGCCGCCAAGTGGCAAGCCCTTCACATCGTTGGTGCTGAGGTTGTGCAGGAAGTCGGGCGCTTCCGGGCCGCGGACCTCGATCTTGCCGGATGCTGAACGATCGAACAGGGCTGCACCAGACAATGCGGCCCGATACCCGGTTTCAGATTCCGCTGACAGTACCAAGTTAGCCTCAATCCGTCGTTGCAACATGGGCATACAGGCGATTAGCGTCGGGGATCACAATGCAGGACCCGGCAGCATCAAGTAGCTTCTGGATTTGGCCGGCGTGTTGCAGTGGAGTGGCGAACAAATCCTCGACCAGTTCCTCGTCCCAGCGGCTCAACACCATTACGCGATGGCGATGTACCATCCGCAACCACTGAACTGCTTCGCGGTAGTCTTCATGGAGCTCGGCGTCGAGATTTTTGCGGGCGGCACTCGGCGAGTCGAATTCGCGAGCACCCGCCAGCCCGGAACCCAAGTCCGGTCCAGCATCTGTCAACAATACGATCACGCCTTCGGGTGAAGCGACACTTGCAGCATGGGTTAACGCGGCAGCAAACTCTGCGACAGTGCTTGCGGTTGCCAAACAGGCGATCACGAGGTCGGCGGTGTTTTCAACTTCAGCAACCCACAAGCTCTTGATGGCTTTGCGTGCCAACGTCAATGAATCTATCGGTCCAGTGACAATCTGATGTACGCCGCCTTCCGCCGCGGCGATGACGTTCACGAAAAATGGCAGGCCGAACAACCAGCACACTTCTTTGGCCTCATCAGCGGTTTCAGCGCTGCGCTTATCGCGAAGCTCCGCGATGGTCGCCGTGTCACTGAGCGCGGGGAACAGCGCGGCCATGCCACCGGTGAGACCACCGCGTGGATCGTGCCGCACTTCTGCCAACACGACTGTCTGTTCTGCCTCGACGACCGTGCGATTGAGATAGATTCGGCGACCCCCGGCCGTCGTGGCCACGTAAGCCAGTCGCTTGATTTCGGTCGGATCGTGGCGCTCCAGGTTCACACCCGCAATACGCTCGGGCATTTCGCCGCTGTCGGCCGCCACCACGACGGTCACCCGTCCCGGCTCGACGCCGGCGGCGCAAATATGTTCCACGATGGGAACCAAAAGCTCTTCCAAGTTCGGCAATGTGGTGTCAGCGACGATGGCGACATGGTCGTCCGGCGTCAAAGCCTGTCGTAGGGCAGGAAAGCCGACAGGTGCCTCTAGCGCATCGCGCACTAACCGCGGCGGATCGGTAGCGGCAATCGGCGTCGCACGACGCTGTAGCTCCACGAGCCGACCGGCGTCGGCATGCAACGTGACTTCCGATTGACCGTAGCGGATCAAAAACTCCATCGTTTCCTCGGTATTGTCGTCATTGTCCGTCCTGCGGCACGACTC
>JANLTA010000581.1:0-2276 GCA_031362705.1 Gemmataceae bacterium
AATGTGAACGACCAAGTCGCCGTCGTTCAGTTCAAGAAAACTATCAATGGCCCGCGATTCAATCCGGCGTTTCGGTGTGCTCTGCAACGCGCCGGCCGTGACCGGATCTTCACGATGGAATAATTCATGGCTGCCGAGAACGACCACGCCGGCTTCAACTAAGCGAAATCCAGCACGCACATAGCCGCGCACGATCTGCAAACGACCGGTACCCGCGAGTTGCCCGGCTGCCAACACTTCACCAAGACGATGAACCTCCGCATCCGATGGACAAGCGATGACGACACGTTCATTAACCGCGACGCCATCCAACTCCTCGCGCACTTTGTCGATCTTGCCGCTGAACCGCTCAACAGACTCGACGCGCAACGACCAGGTTGTTTCCACGCTGGCTTGCGGCAACGAAGTCACCGTGACGCTGGGCCTACTTAACAACTGTTGAAAACAGCCCGTCGTCGAGAACAACCCAACCGGATCGACTCGTTCGCGGTAGCGCTCCGCCTGTTCCTTCAGTTCATTGGGTTCAACCAGCGCGGTCCAGGAACCCGGCGGCAAATGATCGACAAGATGTCCACTCTCGGAACTCTGCCCGACTCCCGACTCCCGATTCCCGGCACCCGATTCGATTGCCAATATCCCCGCCTCACCGACATTACCCATCGACCGCTGCGTGTCCGGGGCAAATCGTCGCAGCGATTCCACTTCGTCGCCGAAGAGTTCCAGCCGCACGGGATGCTCGTGATCCGGCGAAAAAACATCGATGATGCCGCCGCGGCGCGAGAAGTCGCCAGGCATTTCCACGGCATCGACTCGGCGATAACCACGCTCGACGAGCCAGTTGGCAAACTCATCGGGGTCAAGCGTATCGTTGGCACAAATGATGCGCTGCCGCGCCGCCAACGACGCCAGACTCGGCACCGGTTGAACTAGTGCCGCGATGGGAGCGAGGATTAAACGTGGTGGCCGCGATGTGCGGAGTTGTTGCAGAAGCTGCAATCGTCGGCCGGCCGTGGCATCGACCGCGTCGCGCACTCCCGTCCATGATTCAAATGCGGGGAAGATTTCCGGCCGAACGCCGGCAAAGCTCTCGATGTCGGCCGCCCACGCGTCGAGGTCACCCGGGTGAGCCAGCGCGATGAGGCCGACGCCATCGACATCGGCAGCCAACGCCGCCAGCGCCAGCGGCCCGGCCGAACTCCACGCCCCATCGACGGCAATACTGCGACGTGCGCGCAGAGCATCCCTGGCGGGCACGAAGCCCGTGGCCGCTTGTGCCAATGCCACCATCGCCGCCAGCCCAACCCCGCCGGCGGCCGCCGCCTCGTCCGGCATTCGCCTCCCCGTCCTCGTGGACGCGTGGGGGGTAGTGTAGGGCGCGGCTGCCGAATTATGGCAGCCCTGCGTAGGATCGGTACTTACCTCGGCCCGTCGTTCCAATAAATCCGCACGTTGCCGGTTTGGCGGCCGGTGGCGGAGCAAGCGCGGACGACCCTGAATTGTGACCGTATCGACGCTATGCAATCGACCTATTTCGTGTTAAAATGTTGACAACGCTAAGTGCGAGCAGGTGGTCCATGATTACTTTGGGACGAGTGCAAAATGGTGTGATCGTGCTTGCCGAAGGGGTGCGCCTTCCGGAAGGTCAAGAGGTGACTGTTGCATTGTCCCCAGTTGTCTCGGCTTCGATGAACGGCACAAGGTCACACAGCGTTATCGACATTCCGCCTGTCCACCTCGGACAAGTCTTGTCTTCGTCAGCCGATAATGACCTTCTCGGCGAAATGCTGGCAGAGCGTTCGTGATTCACGGCCTTGATACCGGCTTTCTTGTCGCGGCTGAGGTCGCCGAACACTCAGTGCATCACGAGGCGCGGACGACATTGGCCCGATTGGTCAGCTCTCAAGATCAATCGGGCTTTGGTGTTTGGCCCAAAGGGCCAACCTCCCTTAGCCCAGCCCAGCGGGCTGGGTACACGGTCCCATGCATCATTTGTCTTGCGATCCAACGGACCGCGCTTCTTCGCCGATCACAATCGCGGTCCTTCAGACCGCAAACACCGATTGCCAATGTTACCCAGCCCGCTGGGCTGGGCTAAGGAAGACTGGTCCGTTGGACCAAACACCGCACCTCATGGCATCCTTACAAATCAAAGTGATGCGGTATGACGCACTCTGCCGCTATGGTATCTCAACTGCCTCGCCGCAGTTGCGCGTGGCGAGTTTTGGTAAGAGGTCAGGTCCAACCGAATACGAAATGAAGCGCACGGAGCCGTCGGC
>JANLTA010000590.1:0-5840 GCA_031362705.1 Gemmataceae bacterium
CAACACGCTTTTGAATCTCGGCGACCAGATCCGGAACTTGTCCGCGGGCTGGCTTCACGCGGACTTCCGGATCCACCAAACCCGTTGGGCGGATTACCTGTTCGACGACCTCGCCACCCGTCTTTTCCAACTCAAATGGGGCTGGCGTCGCCGACATGAAGAGCGTGTGCTTGGTCCGCGCGGTGAACTCTTCGAATCGCAGAGGCCGATTATCGAGAGCCGATGGCAAGCGGAAGCCATGCTCCACCAGCGTCTCTTTTCGGCTGCGGTCGCCGGCATACATGCCGCGCACTTGCGGCATGGTGGCATGCGACTCGTCGATCACGCAGAAGAAATCGTCGGGGAAGAAGTCGAGCAACGTGTACGGCGGCTCGCCGGCCTTGCGCCCCGAGAACCAGCGGGCGTAGTTTTCAATGCCGGCACACCAGCCGGCTTCGCGCATCATGTCGAGATCGAAACGTGTCCGGGCGGCCAACCGTTGCGCTTCAAGAAGTTTTCCTTCGCCCTTGAGATACATCAGCCGTTCGTTCAGCTCGACTTCGATGCCTTTGATCGCCTCGCGCGTCCGCTCTTCCGGCGTGACGAAGTGCTTGGCCGGGTAAACGAACAATTCCTTCAACTCTTGCGTGACGACGCCGGTGAGCGAATTAAACACCGCGAGCCGCTCCACCTCGTCGCCGAACAGTTCGATGCGTAAGCCGCATTCTTCGTAAGCCGGCCAGACTTCGATGGTATCGCCGCGAACGCGAAACTTGCCCCGCTCAAACGTCGTATCGTTGCGCTGATACTGAATATCAACGAGTTTCAATAACAGTTGATCGCGGTCGATCACTTCGCCTTTAGCCAGGCGAATCATCATGCGCTTGTAGTCGCTTGGAGAACCAAGGCCATAAATGCAAGACACGCTGGCGACGATAATTACATCCTCGCGACTAACCAGCGCCCGCGTGGCGGCCAACCGCAACCGGTCGATGTTCTCATTGATCGACGCGTCTTTTTCAATGTAGATGTCGCGGGCCGGGATATATGCTTCGGGCTGATAGTAGTCGTAATAGCTGACAAAGTAGCACACCGCATTGTGCGGAAAGAAGCTCTTGAACTCCTTGTACAACTGAGCAGCGAGTGTCTTGTTGTGTGATAGCACCAGCGTCGGCTTGCCGATCGCCGCCAACACATGGGCCGCCGTGAACGTCTTACCCGTGCCCGTCGCCCCCAGCAACGTCTGGCACAGCCGCCCCGAGCGAAACCCTTCGATGAGTTGCGCAATCGCCTTGGGCTGATCACCAGCCGGTGAATAGTCGCTGACAACCTGAAACTTGGCCATTCTGAAACCCTTCTGGATCGACCAACATCGACATGGTATTACGAAGGCAACGGAAGGGCATATTCTTAGCGTGGATTGACGAACCGATGATAACCCGAGCCTCGTTTCAGAATTTCAAGCCACTTCACAACATTGAATAGTGCCTTGTTGGCGATGTCTACCATGATGCGAAAGGCGAAGCGCGGATCTTACGTCATCGTGCGCTCACGTCCAATATCGACACGGGCTCTCAGTGTGCTGGCATCGACCGACTTCCCACCCTTGCGGATCCGGAACAGCCTGAAGATGCGTTGTCACGGGGGCAACGAGGTTGCCGGTGCGATGCCAGGTTTCCCGCAATGCTGGGGACGAAGAACCCTCACCCCGAGCCCTTCTCCCGCAAAACCCAGCGAGGAGGATCGGAAGCGCTCACCTCTTGCGTAGGTTTGCGTGAGGTTGATCGGGGTGGCCGGGGCAGAGGGTACGATGCCCTGGAACTTGCCCGAGACTCTGACGATGCACCGGGGCTGCGCTCCAGCCCCGGCCACCCCAATTGAATGAGAGCACCTCATCGTTCACTCCCGAAAGCAGAGGAGCGGGCTTGGCTCACGGACCGGCGGCAGTTCGCCGCGGTTGTAGGAGGCGTTGGGCAGTTGGTAGGTGGCCGAAGGCGGGAACAACGGCGCAAAACACGACAAGAGTGTCGCGCCCGGACAATCGGTTCGCTTCGCACAAGCGGTGCGATCGGACTCTGAAGTGAAATCAAACTAAACTTTGCGAGCGGTGATCTTTCCCGATATTTCCTAATCAACCAGCTGGCTAGTGCGTTTCGTGTAGCGGTGACTGCCGTTATAATCACGGCTGTTTCCGCCATAACTACGACGAATCGATGTCGAACACCGCCGCCGCGACACCTGGGGTCAATGAGTCGGACCGTCCGTACCAGGTCCTGCTCGTGGACGATCAAGCGATCGTCGGCGAGTCCGTACGCCGTATGTTGGCTGGCGAAACCGATTTGGATTTTCATTTCTGCCAGGATCCCGCCGACGCCATCGCCTACGCCAACCGAATTCAGCCGACTGTCATATTGCAAGATCTCGTCATGCCGGAGGTGGACGGCCTGTTGCTCGTGAAGTTTTTCCGAGCCAACCCCGGGACTCGTGAAACACCAATGATTGTCCTCTCGAGCAAGGAAGAGCCAATCATCAAAGCACGCGCGTTTGCCTTGGGTGCGAATGATTACGTGGTCAAATTGCCGGATCGTCTTGAGTTGCTGGCCCGCATTCGTTACCACTCCCGCGCCCATCGCGACCGCATGGAGCGCAACGAGGCGTTCCGCCAACTTGCCGAGAGTCAGCGACTGCTTGCCGAAGAGGTTGGTCAGGCAGCCCGTTATGTCCAGTCGCTGTTGCCGAAGAAACTCGGCGGCGACATCCGTGTCGATTGGCGCTTTACCCCGTCAACACAACTTGCCGGCGATATGTTTGGCTACCATTGGCTCGATCCGGAGCACTTCGTCATTTATCTACTGGATGTCAGCGGACATGGTGTCGGGTCATCACTGTTGGCGGTTTCGGCCGCCAACCTATTGTCCGCTCAGTCGCTGCCCGACACCGATTTTCGCAAGCCGGGTGAAGTCGTCGCCAGGCTGAACGACGTGTTTCAGATGGATAAACAGAACGGCAAGTACTTCACGATCTTCTACGGCGTCGTCGACCGCAAAGCAAAGACTCTGTCATATTGCAACGCTGCCCACCCGGCAGCTTTGCTGTTTACTGGTCCCGATCGTGAGACGACGACGCTGCAACAACTTGATTCGACTGATCCCATGGTTGGCATGTTACCGCCGGGCGTGGCTTTTGAAACACAGACCGTTTCCCTCGCCGCTTATGTCCGTTTGTTACTGTACAGTGACGGCGTATTCGAGGTGGCCGGACCGGACGGCAAAATGTGGAAGTTCGCTGAGTTTGTCGAGTATGTAACCACCATCGCAACCGCCGACGACCTCATGGACCAACTTTACAACCACGTCCGGCAGATGAACAGCGGCGAATCGCTCGACGACGACTTTTCCATTCTCGACCTCAACAATACACCCGGCTCTGTGCCGGCGCAAAAGTGAGATGCAGCCATGACACGAATTCGAGATCTGAGCATCAAGTCCCGGCTGTATGGCCTCGTCGCCACAGCCGTGTTGGGTTTCGCAACAGTACTGGCGCTGACCTTCTGGCTCTCATATGAGTATCAGGTCAACGGACCGCTGTACGATCGACTCATGTTGCGGCGCACCGTCATGGGCGAGTACGAGCCTTCGACATTGTCGGTCGTCGAGCCGGCTGTCAAGCTATCACTGTTGCTGATAGTGACCGATCCGGAGGAGACGCGAAAACTCACAGCCAGCTACCGGCAACTGGAGGCGAAATTCCACGAACGCCGTGCCTATTGGGAACGGGAATTATTTGACGGACCGGTCAAACGTACATTGGCGAAAGAAGTTTACCCGCCGTGCGAGGAGTTTCTCCGCGTGGCCAACGACGAGTTTCTGCCGTTAATCGCCAAGGAAGATCGACCGGCCGCAACCAAGGTGTTCGAAACCAAGCTTCGGCCAATCTACTTGAAGCACCGCGAAGCGCTTGAACATGCCGTCGAAGTCGGTCAGACACGAACCACCATCGAGGAAAAGGAAATTGCGGACAAGATTCGCATGGGCAATCTCACCACACTACTCATTGGTGTCGGGGCCATGATGCTCATTGGGTTGATGGGCTACTTTTTGTCGCGGAACCTCGCTCGCTCGGCGCAGATGCTGACCGACCGCGTCACGGAAATGGCCGGCGGCGCTAGTGACTTGACCGCTCGAGTGGTGATCGATTCGCAAGATGAGCTCGGCCGGCTCGCCACGGGGATCAATGCATTGATCGCCAAGATTCAGTCCGTGGTCAGTAAAGTCCGTGAATCGAGCCTCCACGTGCTTTCGGCGGCATCGCAGATCGCGGCGACGGCCAGGCAGCAGGAGGGCACAATCCACGGGTTGAATAGCTCCACGACCGAGATTGCCGCGGCGGTTCGCGAAATTTCGGCGACCGGCAAAGAACTATCGAGCACCATGAACGAAGTCAACGTGCGAGCTGACCACGCATCGTCGCTAGCAGCGACTGGCCGCGAACGGCTGGGCAGCATGGAACGCACCATGCACGAACTCGTGGAATCGACTGCATCGATTTCCGGCAAGCTGGCCGTCATTCGCGAGAAAGCGGATAATATCACTGTCGTGGTGACAACCATCACCAAAGTCGCCGACCAAACGAACTTGTTGTCGATCAACGCCGCGATCGAGGCCGAAAAGGCGGGCGAGTACGGCCGGGGCTTCCTGGTTGTGGCCCGCGAAATCCGCCGGCTAGCCGATCAGACCGCGGTCGCCACTTTGGACATCGGCAACATGGTGCGACTGATGCAAGACGCTGTTTCAGCCGGCGTGATGCAGATGGACAAGTTCAGCGACGAGGTCCGCTCCGGCGTCGGCCGGGTCGCGGAAATCAACGGTCAGACAGGCGAGATCATTTCCGAGGTCGCCGGCCTGAGTGAGCGTTTCCGCTTCGTCAACGAAGGTATGAACAACCAGTCGGTGGGTGCTCAACAGATTAACGATGCGATGGCGACGATTGCGACCGGCGTTCGCGATACGACGTCCTCGTTGGAAGAGTTCAACAAGGCAACCGGCCATCTCCGCGGCTCGATTGAAGTACTGAATCAAGAGATTGCAGCATTCAAGGTTTGAGGCCGTCATGCTGGTTTTGACGTTTCAAGTGAGTAACGAAGCAATGGCCGTGGACATTCGCCGTGTCCGCGAGGTGGTGCCGCGCGTCCAGTTGCAAATAGTGAGGGGCGCGCCCGACTGGATGGCCGGTGTCTTCATCTACCGTGGAATCGTTATCCCCACAATTGATCTGTATCGCCTCGCCGGCGCTGGCGAATGTCCCCTCCACCTCAGTAGCCGGATCATTCTCGTCACGCAGCCGGCCTTGAACGGCCGCGAACAAATCTTCGGCCTTCTGGCGGCGCAGGTCGCCGATATTCGAACGATCGCAATCGAGTCCTCACCGGTGCCGGAAGCGCCGATGGCAGGGCCTAGCAATTTTGGCCCCGTGATTTCCCATGAGAACGGCGTGCTTCGCCTGCTCGACCCGGATCGACTCTTGTCTGCCGCGGCACGGCGGCAACTCCTGGCGCTGACAGCAGGAGTGGGCGGATGAACGTTACTCCGATCATCGATCTGCTTGAACAGCGAATCGGCCTCGATCACGAGGCCCTGGGCCTGTCAGTCCTGCCGACGGCTATTGCTGAACGAATGCGCGCTGTCGGTGTGACGGACCCGTCTGTCTACGCCGTCCTACTTCAACAGAGTCCCGAGGAGTTCGCGACTCTTGCCGACCAATTGGTCGTGCCCGAAACATGGTTCTTTCGGGGCAGCGGGCTGTTCGAGGAATTGGTCCGCTTGATCGCAGCGGCGTTACCGGTAGATCGGCCATTTCGAGCT
>JANLTA010000633.1:0-5657 GCA_031362705.1 Gemmataceae bacterium
AATACCGGCAACCACTCGGGGACCACTACGCTGCGTCCACCCAGATGCAAATCGCCGGGCCGGGTGATACGAGTCACCGGTCGATGCGGCTCGCACTCTGATACGAAGGACGAAATGCCCTCGGTCGCATGGCCAAAGGCGCGGAGCTGTTCATCAAATCCGTTTTGCACTGGTACAATCGTGGCATGCGCGGGCAGCCGATTCAGCACCGCCGCGTTGTCGTAACACTTGGTGCAAAGCCAATGCAGGCAATTAACATCAGGTTGCCAGTCATCAAATGGAACAAATCGTGCGGCCAGATTATCGTGCCCCGCGATGCGTACGCCCAAACTGTTACCGGCTTCGACTTTGGCACTGTCGGCATCGACAAAATCAACTTGAATGCCGCTTTGAACGAGTGCATACCCGATCGCACAGCCGATGCCACCTGCGCCGACCACGGTCATCGCATCTGTGCGCAACATTGTCATGCGCCAAAGCGTTCCGCGATCAGCCACAATCCGGTGGACCCGAGCTTGAACGGCTCACCGGCTAGCGATCCATAAGCCGCGCGGACGCGCAAGCCGGCCGTTGTCAGCCATTGCACTAGTTCGCGGTAGAAGTACACGCGATATCGTGCCTGCTTGTGTTCTGTCTGGCCGTGCTTGATGATCGTGTAGTCGGATGTGAGAATGCTGGTGGCGGGGTCGAAAGTGGAATCGTGCAGGAAGAGCATGTCGCTGAACGAATACCAGCGTTTGCCGAGCGGTTGCGGGAGGATCGACTCGGCCGCCAGGTTCGTGTGCAACGCCAACCGGCCGCCGGGTTTCAATATTGATGTGATGGAGTGAAGGAACTCGGCATTGCCCGCATCGTCGAAATAGCCAAAGCTGTTGCCGAAGCAAAACACGGCATCGAATGGCCCCAGCCCCGCCAGATTCCGCATGTCGCGCTCATGCCAGGAAATATTCGGCCCAGCCGCGCGGGCGTCCTTGAGCAATTCAGCACTGATATCAACGCCGGCAAGTTGGTAACCTTTCGCCGCGAGTGCCAGTGCCAGTCGCCCGTTGCCGCACGGCACGTCGAGTACGCTGGCGCCGGAATGCAGCGCCAACTCGCGTATCAGGAACGCAGCCTCGTCCGCCGTCGGCGACAAGCCGGCGATGACCCGCTGCGATTCGGCAATCAGGCCGGTGAAAAAGTTCCTGGTCCAATCATCGGTGGTCATGGTATTCCTTCTCGGGATTACCATAACGGACGCGGGTTGATATGTCTTGGTTCAGCCGACACGCCGGTCATTTCTTCAGCAAATACAACACTGCCGCGCCGGCTAGCTTCAGCGCGCTTTCGTGGTCGTGGCCTTTGCAGTCGCCGGAAGCGTGTTTCTCCAGGGCGCAACCCAGATCATAGCGGCTATAAATGACGACCCAGCGGTTATCGATCTTGATGCCTTCGAGCGCAGGGGCGGCCGCGTCAAAGCCGGCCCCGGCACTTCCGGTGCGCACTTTCACTTTGTCGATCTTCACGCCGTTGATGTCGGCGGAATAAAGCGCATCGTCGACTAGAATCGGTTCCAATTTGTTCTTCGGGTACAGCTTGGCGGCGAAGTCGCGGAACGCCAGGTCAAAGCCCGGTGAGCCGCAACACGCATCGGAAAGCAGCACGCCACCGGTATTCAACACGGCTTGAAGATTATCCAAGCCGTCTTTGCTCACATCAAACGGCCCACGTCCATGCAGATATAGGAACTTGTACTTGAACAAATCGGGATGGGTGAAAGTCATCTCCTGCGTGTTCAGCGCAACATCGAGCTTTTCCTTCTCGCGCAGGTGCAGCATGAGGTTGCGCATGGCTCGCGGTGCCGGCTGCCAGTCGCCGCCGTGCCGGAGTTGGCCCACTTGCAGGAAGCTACGCGGTGTATTCTTATCCGCTTTATCGTCGAGAACGTCGGCGATGGTGCCTCGCGCTTTAGGCGGCTCCATGCCGGTGGCATATGCAATGACGTTTCCTGCAAGCCGGAACGCCTCCCGGCCCCGCCCTTCTTTGCGCAGATCCTCTTCCCAATATCCGGCCAGTGGCTGCGGACTAAATACAACGACGGTTTTGCAGCCGAGTTCGATGCCTTCCAGCGGCACAAAGTCCGGCGAGACGTTGGCCCACGCCCGCCAAATGGGATGCTCCGGCGGCAACGGCCGCAAAGGATTGTCGGGAAACAGCTTCTTCATCAAGTCTCGGAAGCCGCCGGTAAATCCGGCTTTGCCGCAACATGCCTCCGCGAGCAAGAAGCCGCCCTCGTGGATGTACTGCTCCAACAACTTTTCCTGCGTCTCTGTCATCTTCGGCACATCATGGCCGTTCATGTACACGATGGGTGATTGCAATAGCGTGCCGACTTCACGCAGCCGTTCCTGAACATTGGGAAAGTTCTTGTTGCGGGCGTCATACGCCTGCCAGGCCAGCGGTTGTTTCTTGAACATCTCCATGCTGGCGAAATCGACCAGATTCTTGGCGTCGAAGTGCTTGTTGTTCCAACCGTTGTCCTTGCCATAGGCCCACTTACTGATCAACACCGGCGTGCGGCCTTTCGAGAGAAACAACAAAGCGAGGCTCGTGTTGATGATCGGCGTGAACTGTAAACTCTCGCCGCGGGATCCCACCCACGAATCATCCGCTTGCTGGATCGACACGAGCAGTTCGCAGCCTTCCCGATACCAATCGCGGCCGGCGAGGAAGCGCTGCCCGGTCAATCGGCCGGCACGCTCAATGCCGTAAGCGTTGTAATAGACCGCGTTGTATGGCGAGATGTTCTCAAAACGAAAACGCGTACTGCCGGTGCGATCCGGGGCGCTGAGCCAGGCCATCGCCCGTCGAATGGCTTCGTCTTCGACATAAACACCACAGAATTGCGCAGTGCCATCCGGTCTCAAACCCTGCCGATTCGTGTTTAGTTCCTGAGTGACGATCGCCATGCCGCACACGCCAGCTATCGTCATGGTCAGCCGCGATAACGATTGGGGTGATTGATACGGCCAACCACCCGCATCTCGGATGACGATCGACTGCGAGCTTTTGTAGTATTCGCGAATCGACTCCCAAACGTTGATATCAATGTTGGCCCCGGCCAGCCGGCCGGCGTGTAGCCCCAGCAATGCGTATTGCGAGTTGGAGTGATCAGGCTGACCGCCGTCGTCGGTGTAGCCCCATCCCTGCAGTTGCCCATTGCGGATGTTTCGGCAGGCGATCAGCCAATCGACACCTTTCTGAATGCGTTCACGGTCGCGCGGGTCGCCGGCTTCAGCAAGCACCATGGTTTGCAGGCCGACGACGTAGGTCCAACGCATTTCGATATTGCGAACATATTCCAGCCCGCGCTTCATCATCGCGTCGTCGGGTGGGATGCCGGAGTTCAACAGGGCCAGCATCGCCAGTGCCGTAGCCCCGCCGGGCTTGTCGGTGCCGACGAGACCATGCTCCCAATTTCCTTTGCCCTTCTCCGATGTGCGCAGAAAGTTGACGCCACGGTTGATGGCCGAGCGGACTTTTTCAACAAGCGGTTCGCGTTCGGGCTTGGCAAATACCACCGACGGGATCAGCAACAGCAAAATGGACAACAAACAGCGCATGGCAGCACTCCTGACTCCGCCAACAGTGTGACGATACAGGAGCCGGGAGGCAATGTCATTATCACACAGAACTGCTCTAAATGCATTCCGTCTTGTTTTATTCCCCTCCATCGAAGGGAGGGGTTAGGGGAGGGATTAGAAAGACTCGGTTATCTACAACGCTGCTTCAATCGAAAGTGATTCTTAAATCCCTCCCCTGCCCCTCCCTTCAAGGGAGGGGAATCATAACAGGGTCTGCTATATCGAGGATGTCGCGGGCGAAAGGCTCTTGATGCGCTGATGCAGGTTGTTGGCCCGTTCGACGTAATTCAGGCCAAGTGGATCGCCTGCCACCGTGCGCATCGGCCGGAAGGGAACTTCGCGCTCGCCGAGTCCGTCGCGTTCGCGGAAGTTGCATACGACGACGGCGATCGGCACCGAGCGATCATTCTCCTGCCAATTGGGGTTCATCATTTCCACGTCGCTCGAGATCAGCGCTTCGAAGGGAATCTGGAAGCGCTTGTTGTCGCCTTCGAACAAGAGCTGACGCCGTTCCGCGTCCACCAGCATGAATCCCATGTCTTCCATAGTGCCGAGGCCGGACTGGCCCCAATTGCGGCGTGGTGTAATCTCGACCAGAATGGCGTCCGGGTTGTTCGGGTCCACGAGCGGATCGCCGCGTTTCTGGAACTCCGACTGCGTCTTGTAAAACATGAAGCGCGACGACCACGGATGCCGCATGACCTGCCCGACCAGATACCAAATCAACCCGCCCGTGCATGCCATGCCAACGCCGACGGGAAGGAACGACAGTTCTTTGTTATTCGGGAACAAGCGGCTCGAAAGCAGGAACCCAACGATGGTCGGCAACAGCGAGCCGCCAAACGACAGGACGATCTGCAGCAGAAACAACCCCAGGGCCGTGAGTTCGTTGGCACGAGTGAGAACCCGGCCACTCCAGGCGGCCGGCACCCGGGAGACAACAGCGGTGTTTTCAATGGACATGGTGAATCTCCGGTTGAACGTGTGCTGGCAAAGATGCCCGCGCAGCACCGGCCCAAGCCTAGGTCACGACAAGCGGGTGTGCAAATAGGTCCGGTTTTGCAGGCTCCCGTCATCCCCTGGTTGGCACCCCACCACAAATCTGAAAACATGACACCCAAAAACAGCACTTCGGCGCAATGTGAGTCGCAGCTGCTAATAACATGAAGTGTGGCCGAATTCGCACGGCCACGTGAGTGACGCAGGAGGAAATGCTATGTTAAGTCGAGTTGGCTTCCTTTGCCTCACGTCCGTGTTGGTTGCGTCTGTTTTTCTGAGCGCGGGTTCCGCGACTGATCCGCCATCGAACAAGATTCGCATCGGCACTTACGAAAGCCGGGCCATCGCCATTGCGTATACGCCATCGCAGTTCAACCCCGCGAAGGAAAAAATGGCCGACTACCAAAAAGCCAAGACCGCCGACGACAAGGCAAAGATGGAAATACTCAAGACCTGGGGCGAGCAACATCAGCGGCAACTGCATCTTCAGGGCTTTGGCCGGGTGCCCGTCGATGACCTCTTGGCCCCGGTCAAAAATCAAGTCGCTGCGCTAGCCCGCGAACGCCGGCTCGCGGCGATCACCATGGCTTGCGAGTTTACCAGTATAGACGTCGAGCTTGTAGACGTTACCGACGATCTGGTTAAGTTGTACGATCCTTCGGAGAAGACACTGGAATTCGTCCGGACGGCGCGGAAAGTGAAACCGACGCCGCTGTCGCAAATCGACAGCCAGCGCGTAATGCCGGCCAAGAAATAGAACAGCGCCATCGCTTGCAGATACGATTCTCTAATAACAGTTGCACATGGCCGAACGTCCTCAATACCATGAGGCACATTGGCAACCGAATGCGTCGCTCATGATTGGTGAATTAGCGAAATGGGAAATGACTTCTGACCAGGGCCAGCGCGCACTTATGGGTAATCCTGGCAATTTGAGTGGGCTTGCGCTATGAGGGCATGGCTCGTATTTCTTTCTGCGTGATGTCGGAGGGACATTCACGCAGGAGAGTCGAGTCATGGCGACGGTGCGGATTG
>JANLTA010000638.1:0-15366 GCA_031362705.1 Gemmataceae bacterium
AACGCAGTTCTCCGTGCCGACAGGTGTTTTACCGGAAAACCGCCAATTGCATAACGGGTTGGAGCCAACAATTACCCTGGTTCGAGCCGGTTGCATCGCGCGCGCACGGGCACACCCCACCACCTTTGACGCGCGCACACGGGTACCCCCCTCACCTTTGACACGCGCGCGCACGGGTACACCCCCCCCTCTCGCTACATCGAGCGGGCAGGCGCGCGATGGCGGCTGAGTTAGGGGGCATCAGGGCGTTTCTACTGGGTCGGTTCCATTCGATGACGCAAGTCGGTATAAAATAGTTATTCCTGTTGGAGTCGGTCTCATGAGTGTTTTCTCGATTGCTTGCCCGGAATGTAAGGCGACGCTGAAGTCGTCGAAACCTATTGCGGCCGGCAAGATTGTGACTTGCCCCAAATGTTCGGTCATGTTCCCTGCGCCGGCGGTGAAGCCCAAACCCGTCGCGGTGCCAGCTGGTGTGGATGTCGTTGAAGATGACGACGAATTCGGTGACGTTGAGATTATCGAAGACGCTCCGAAGAAAAAAGAAGCCGCCAAACCGATGCCCAGACCGCCCGGCATACGAAAAACCAAGCGGCCAAAGAAAACAAACACGGTATTTATCATCGTCTTGTGCGCCTGCCTGGTCGGCTTCGCGACCTTCGCCGCCGGCTCATTCTTCGCCGTACGCTGGCTGCTGCAGGAGAACAATGACCCGGTAGCGTACATGCCACAGAAGCCGATGATGTTGGTAAGTGCCGACATGTCGCGACTTTTTGATTCGCCGTTTGGCCCGATGATAGAGCCGTTGTTGAGCATGGGTCCACTCGGTGCTTATTTTCAAGATGCCGGCAGTTCGGCCAAAGCGTCAATTGATCGCGTCGCCTTCAGCATGGGCCACGGAGCGCGGGCGGGCGTGCCGGGCGCGGTTTCAATTGCTGTCGTCGGCAAGACTGGGTTCGACAAAGCGAAAGTTGCCAAGGCCTTTGGCGCGACGGCTCAGACGTTTGGCGGCCGTAGTGTTTATCAATCGGGCAGCGGTCCCGCCGCCCAGACATTTGTGTTCACATCCAAGTTGGCAGCGATGATCGGCGGTCCGCCCGGCGACGCGGAAGATGTCGTCCGCACGGCTGGCCGCAACAGCCCGCCGTCACTCATGGCCGACATGGTCAAACGGGTCTCGGGCGGGCATGTCTGGCTCGTGATGGATCCGTTGATCATGCCACAAGACAATGCGATGTTGATGGCGGTACCGAAAGGTCAGCGCGACGCCATTGCCGGCTGTCGCTCGCTTGGCTTTGAGGTCAACTTGTCCGGCGATGTCATGGAGGTGCGATCGTTCATGCTCATGGGTAGTGCCAAGTACGCCGAGGCATTCGTGGCAGAAGCAAAGAAGGCACCCGATACGTCAGGCGCTGCTTTCGGCATCACTCCGACGGAACCTCCAACCTTCAGTTCGCAGGGCGACCTGGTGATCGCCAGCGCGAAACTCAAGACTGGCGAATTAGTCGCGATGGCCGCCGGACTCTCAAGATTCGCCTCCATGTTGGCCCCGCCGGCACCCGCCGGTGGTCGCGGCGGCCGGTGAAAACGGTGTAGGTGTAGGGTGGGTCGAGTATTCGAGACCCACCAATGGACTCGCCAGTGCTTTAGATCAATTCCCCGCGATTTGCTTGAGCCATTCCTCGGCATACGTCGCCAGCAGCACCATGATCGTGTCATAAAGCCCATGCACGATCATCGACGTGGTCGTGTTGTACCTCTTCCGCACCAGTCCGCAGACGAGTCCAATAAGGAATACCAGCAGAAGTGCATCCCAATGGTACTGAAACGCATGGCCAGCCGTAAACAACAGGTTCGATAACACCAATCCGAGACGCGGTTGCAACAATCCACGCACGAGTAACTCTTCGCTGATTCCGGCAACGACACCGACGACGATGGCACCATACCATGTCTTGATGCCGCCGAGCATTTGTTCGAGTGCCTTTTCATCCGTCATCGGCCAGCCCAATCGCTTCCAAAGCGATTGCACGCCGATTTCCAAAGGAATGATGCAGCATACCAATGCCACAGCGATGGCGACCGCAATTCCGATTACAGGCAGACTAATGCGCCCAACGCCGAGTCGGTTCATCGTGTCACGAAAGTTGCGGCGAATAGGAAAGCCGCCGGCGACGACGGCGAACAGCACCAGCCAAACCAGTTGCGCTCCCAGCGCGGGCAAGATGATGTCAGCGGTTTTCATGTCATCATTTGGATTCGGCTCCGCAAGCCCGAGGGAGACCTTGCCCGTTACCGCCAACGGGATCAAACAGTAAAAGGTTAACGGAACGGCGAGGGCCAGTGCGGATGCGGCTGTAAATGAAGATGGATTGATCGGTAGCCATCGTGCTGCAAGCTTGCGTCCTTCAGGCACGAAACAAAATAAGCCAGCCAACGTTGCCAATCCCGACAATGCAAAAGCAATGAGGATGCGCACTCCCGCACCAGGTGCAAGTCCATCTTTGGTCATATACGGTGCCATGGTCAGCAGTACCGTGATGGCCCAGCCACACAGCGCTGCGACCGCCCACCCGGCAAAAGTAATTGCCCGCGCGCTCGTTGAAAGTTCGCCCAGTTGCACCACTGCGACAAACGGCAACGGCACGATGGCGAACAATCCCAACAGTCCGCCAGTAACCGCCGCTTTTGAATCAATTAATAAGCCAGCACCAAGGGCCACACAACACGCCACGATCCACATCAAGATCGCCACCCAAATCCCAACATGGCGTGATGGCTTCAACGACTCCGCTGGCAATGTGGCATCATCCATGGCAATTCAATTCCTGGCGAGTCCCGGCGCGCCGGGATAAGCCCGACGTGGTTTCGATGTTCAGCTGTTGAGATGTACGCTAGTGGCAAATGCAAAAAACAGAAAGAGCGCCGTTCACGGCCCGCCGAGGCGGCGGCGGATGATTGGCTCGACTTCGGCGATGGAGTCGCCGCCGATGCCACGCCAGAGGATCGTGCCGTCGGCATCCACAAGAATGAGCGACGGAAATCCCGTGGGGCGAAATTGTGCCCGCACGGGATCGGATCCTGACTCGCCGGCCATGAGCAGGCGATAATTGATGTTCGGCAGCCGGCGTTGCACGGCTCGCACGGCCGCCTCGTTCTGCCCGGTTGAGTTCTTCTCGCAGGCGATGCCGACAACTTCCAGGCCGGCGATTCTGTACTGCTGCTGGATTCGCACCAAATCAGGGATGGCTCGCAAGCACGGCGTACACCAACTGCCCCACAAGTCGATCAACGTGAGGCGATTATGCTGTTGCGCCAGATCCCACACATTGCCGTTGGTGTCGGCCAAACGAAGCGTCAGTATCCGCGTTCCGTTGATCTGACAATCCGGCACCGGACCCGTGGAGCGCACACCGTCAATCGGCGGCGTCGGCGATACATCGGGCAAGCCGGGCGGCGGAATGTTCGCTCGCGGCATGGCCGTTGGTTCGGAACTCGCGATCGTTTCCGCACTTGTGCTGGGTAGATAATCGTAGGTTGCACGCGGGGCACCAAGCTCAGCCACCGGCGGCGCTGTGGCAACGCCACCACCCAACGGCGGTGTGTTCCCCACATCCGGTTGCTGGATGTTGCGCGGCGCGTAATCCTCGCTCATCGGGATAAGTAGACGCGCATCTGGCGGACGTGCCACCACTTCACCGGCCAATGTCCGACCGTTTTGACTGAGTTGCGCAACAACACGGTAGTTTCGGCCCGGCGTCAAACCGCGCACCAAAAAATGCCCCTGCGGCGAAGTCTCCACTCGTGGCTGAGAGCCGCCGCCACCATCGGTTGCCTGGACTTGGATGATTGCCGAGCCAGGTGCGCGATTGAATGTATCCACGACTCGGCCGGCCAACACGCCGGTCGGTGAGTCATTCAGTGGAATCGCCTCGACGCCGCCGTTGGCATTGTTGGACTGAATGTTAACCGTTGGCGTCTGAGTACCCTTCGGCTCCGCGTTCAACCAGAACGGATCGTTGGCGTTTCCACCCGACGGCTGTCGTGTTTGAGCGCCGTCGCTCGGCCGTTTGGTGAAGCTCTTGCAACCACCCATTGCGATCATCACCGCGCAACAAAGCCAGCCCACGCGTTGGCGGCGATATCGTCGGGTGTTGGTTCGTCGAATGGGTGGCAAGCGGCAGGGCCTCGGGCCGGCGTATTTCCAATATCCATCGTTCCCAGGATTGCGACCGGCGGCAATACCGGCTCCGTGTCCCGGCCGCAATGCGAACCCGATTTGCCCAACATGAAGCGAAAGAGGGGAATGTCTTGCCCAGCCCGCATAGATTACCCAAGGCAGCCGCTGTTGGACTTGTCCGGGTTCTACGACACCGGTATAGCGGTTGGCCTCTTGGGTAGGGTGTGTGGAGGCTTTGCGGAACACACCTGAATAGCCATGTGACTTGGCGAAGGCGTTGAAGGGTACGAGTCTCGTTGGTGCGTTGCGCAAAGCCTCCACGCACCCTACGTCACCGAGGATGTATGTCAACCGAACGATCATTCCGAGGCATGTTGTGGACGCTGGCCATCCTCGGCCTGGCGGTTGATCTAGGTAGCAAATACGCCGTCTTTCGCGCTCTCGGCAATGAAGGCCGAGGCGGCGAACACGTGGTCATACCCGGCGTGTTCCGGTTGATCGCGCAATTCACCGGCGAGCCGCTCGAAGCCGGAACCTGGCGCGAATCATTGCAAGCATACAACGGACAGGTAATGCCGCGCGTCAACCACGGTGCGCTTTTCGGCATGGGCAATGCGGGCACCACCACCGCCAACGGCATGTTCATGCTGATCAGCGTCGTGGCCGCGCTTGCCATCAGCATCTGGAGCATGCGATCAACAACTACGCGCGACGGCATCCTGTGTGCCGCCCTCGGCCTGATCCTCGGCGGCACGCTCGGCAACCTCTTCGACCGCGCCGTCTTCCACGGCGTCCGCGACTTCCTCTACTTCCACTGGTTCGAATGGCCCGTGTTCAACGTGGCGGACTGCTGCCTGGTATGCGGGGCGGGGTTGTTGCTGATTCAGGCACTGTGGCCGGGGCGAGCGAGGCAGGCGGCGGAGGTGCCGGCACCGGAATTGGCTTCGGTTCAATAGCTTCAGTCCGCCAGTTAGAGTGAGCGGAACGGGTGACATGAAGAAGAGTACTCGCCACTCAAAGATCACGGGCGACTTCGCCGAAGCTCTTGTCCTTTATTGGCTTTCCAAACATGGCCATGAATGCGCCCGGGTTGATCACACGGGCATCGACCTCATAGCTCGCGATCCCCGTGACCCAAATGTAATGGGCATCTCTGTGAAGTGTCGTTCTCGATATGACGGCACGGAAAAGAAGGCCCTCAACCTGCCTGCGGATGGGTTCGACAAAGCTCGCAGGGCGTGCAAAGCCTTCAGATGCGTTCCGCATTACGCAATAGTAGTTGACGGAGCTGAGTTCATCCGGTGTTTTGTGTTGTTGCTCGATCATTTAGAACAGGTGGCGGGAGGAGCCAAAGGAGGAACGCGGTATTGGCAGATGAATGAACGATGTTTAGCTGAATACCAGGCGGATCCGCTGATCAAAGGCTTTCAACTTCAGACTTTGGCCTGTTCTTGGCGAGACGAACTAACCGCACAGCCACCATTGTAGGCCAGCCATACGATTGACGGTTGCCATTAGCGCATCACCATTCGGCGTGTACCGAAAGTTGAGCGGTATCGTTATTTCTTCTTCCCCGTCGCCATGCCATTAACACGAACTTCGACATCCTCCAGCGTTGGGAGCGGATGCGTGTACCCCATGCGATCATCAAATCGTCGGCGGACGTTGCGAAATATCGGGTGCATTTTCGCTATTGCTTCCAGGCCATTGCGAAAATCCTCGACGGCATCGGCATCCGAACGATGCAGATATGTTGGCAATACTTCGACCCAATCAGCGAATCGCGCGACGAACTCCGCATCGTATTTGCCACCGGACTTGGCCAAATCCAATGCGTTGTTCCGTAGTTCCGTAAAGATGAGATGGATGGCATCCATCGCGGCAAAAACGCCTTCTTCGGTTCGCAGCGGATTGTCAATTTCAATAGCGGTCATGGCTCTACTCCAACCCACTGCTCAGCGAATGACTGTTACATCCTTGATCGGAGTGCCACCGCTGACGCGCTGCACCCGGATATTTGGCAGTTCGACGCCGCGAAACACGGCGTTTTCTATCCTCTTGTAACGATACCACGCTTCAGGTTCGGTCGCCAGATCGATGGTCGAATCCCTAGCGTGAAGTTGGTCAATATTGACTTCAATAGTGTCAATCACCTCATCATCCAAATTGACAACATCAACGAGCGTCGTGGTGTGGCCAGCGAGCAGGTATAGCTTTGCTCTGCGTACGCCTTCTTGTATGAGGTATGCGTCATTTGCGGCCATAACTGATCACTTCGTCTTTGCCATCGCCCGCTGCACAGCCACGCCCAACTCGGCCGGGGTGGCGGCGACTTCAATGCCGGCGGCGTGCATGGCGGCGATCTTTTCGGCAGCGGTGCCGGCTCCGCCAGAGATGATGGCGCCGGCGTGGCCCATGCGCTTGCCCGGCGGGGCGGTCTGGCCTGCGATGAACGCGGCCACCGGCTTGGTGACGTGTTGCTTCACGTAGGCCGCCGCTTCTTCTTCCGCGGTGCCGCCGATCTCGCCGATCAATAGGATCGCATTCGTGTTCGGGTCGGCCTGGAACAGCCTCAAGCAATCAATGTGGGTTGTGCCGGGGATCGGATCGCCGCCGATGCCGATGCAAGTGGATTGACCGAGGCCGAGGCTTGTGAGTTGCCACACGGCTTCATACGTGAGCGTGCCCGAGCGGCTGATGACGCCAACGTTGCCCGGCTTGTGAATGTAGCCCGGCATGATGCCGATTTTGCATTGGCCCGGCGTGATAACGCCCGGACAATTCGGCCCGACCAGCCGCACGTCCGGCTTCGTCGCCAAATAGCGCTTCACCCGCGCCATGTCGAGCACGGGCACACCTTCGGTGATGGCGACGATGAGCTTGATGCCCGCGTCGGCTGCTTCGAGTATTGCATCGGCGGCGGCCGGCGGCGGCACGAAGATCATGCTCGCATCGGCCCCGGTCTTCGTCACCGCTTCGTGCACGGTGTTGAAGATCGGGAAGCCTTCCTTAACTGTGCCCCCTTTGCCCGGCGTGATGCCGCCGACCATTTGCGTGCCGTATTCCCGGCAATGGATCGCATGAAACGTCCCGGCCTTGCCCAGACCCTGACAAATCACGCGAGTGTTCTTATCGACGAGGATGCTCATGGTTGTCCTTGTGGAGGAATCGCATTTGTTTGTTGACCTGGCATGGCGAACAAGTCCGCGACCCGACATTGAAAGTCCGGCAAGACGCCATTGCCCGTCAGTTCGTCGCCTTCGTCAAGTACGACAGGAAACTCGCCGGGTTTGTACACTGATACCGTGCGCTCGTCGGGATCAATGGCCCAAATCAACCGCACGCCACGTTTGCGATATTGATCGACGCGACGCATTACGCGCCCGGCACTGTCGGACGGTGACAGCACTTCAACCACCACAGCTGGTACATCTTCCGCGAACTTCGGACTTAGGTCGTCAAACGTCATTGTTGCGTCAAAGTACATGACATCAGGTCCGCGAACAGTGTCGGGATTTCGGCGAACGATTAGTCCCGTGTCATTGCAGGCAACAACTCCTCGGCCTTGAGCGTACGCGTAGTTAGTCAGAAGTCGTCCAATGTTCGTGCATACGACGCCATGTCTAAATCCTGGAGACGGCATCTCGACGATCCTCCCGTTGTCCAACTCCCAGATTTTCCCTTCATTCTCGGGTAGGTGGACGAAGTCCCAGAACTCGTCAACGGTGATCAATTTGGGAACTGCGGTTGCAGTCATGGCAGACCTCCCTGCTTACTTCTTCGTCGCCGCGACGACCATTTGTGCGGCCTCGGCCATGCCAGTCGCGGTCTGAATCTTTTTGCCGCTCTCAGAGAGTAGTTTCTTGCCTGCTTCGACGTTGGTGCCTTCCAGGCGAACAACCAACGGCACTTTGAAGCCGACTTCGTCGAACGCGGCGAGAATGGCACCGGCGATGATGTCGCATTTCATGATGCCGCCAAAGATGTTGACCAGCACCGCCTTCACGTTCGGGTCGCCAAGCAGAATGCGGAACGCTTCGGTGACTTGCTCCTTGGTCGCACCGCCGCCGACGTCGAGGAAGTTGGCCGGTTCGCCGCCGTAGTATTTGATGATGTCCATCGTACCCATCGCCAGCCCGGCCCCGTTGACCAGGCAGCCGATGTTGCCGTCGAGCTTGATAAAGCTCAGACCGCTTTTGCTTGCGCGTAGCTCGGCGGGGTCTTCTTCCGCTTCGTCGTTCATCGCGGCAATTTCCGGATGACGGAACATCGCGTTGTCGTCAAACGTCATCTTGGCGTCGAGCGCGATCACCTCGCCAGTCGGCGTGACCACCAGCGGGTTGACTTCGGATAGCGTCGCGTCTTTTTCGAAGAAGCACTTGCTCACCGCGTGCATGATCTTCTCGGCCGCCGGGATTTGCGCGGGCGTGAAGCCCAATTCGAACGCGAGCCGTCGAGCCTGATGCGGCAGCAATCCCAACTCCGGCGAGACCGGCACCTTGAGAATCTTCTCCGGCGACTTGGCGGCCACCTCTTCAATATCCATGCCACCTTCAGAGGAAGCCATCAACACCGGCACGCCTGAAGCCCGGTCGAGCACCATGCCGAGGTAGTATTCCTTGGCAATGTCAGCGGCCTCCTGCACCAGAATCTTGTTGACCGCTACGCCGGATTCGCCGGTCTGCTTGGTGACCAGGCGGTGCTTGAGCATGACCTCGGTATGCTTGCTCACATCTTCGCGATTGGTCGTGTATTTGACACCGCCGATGTCGGAGCCTGAACCGGGAAAGCGTCCCTTACCGCGCCCGCCGGCATGAACTTGCGCCTTGAGCACAACCGGCTTGCCACCGAAAGCGTCAAACGCCTTCAGAGCTTCCGCCGCTGAATTGGCAACGACGCCGCGTGGAATAGGTGCGCCCGCCGCCGCGAGCAGTTCTTTGGCTTGATATTCGTGGAGTTTCATTGAGTGAACCTGGAGTGTGCGATGAAATCGTTATAGGAACCGCATCGATTCCGTGAATTGTTGATTCCCTTGCGCAATTTCTCTTGTCCGCCGGCGTATTATCTATTGAAGTCCGGGCAGGCTCCTGCCAGACCCCCACGCAGCACAACCGAACCTTCCTCTGGCACATGCGGTCTGATTCCGCATGATGGAGCAGTCCATGGATTACTCGAACGTCTTGGCAGGCGGTGCCCTCATCGGCCTGCTCGCTGGCTTTTGGGACAAGATCAAGACTCTCGCCTGGCGACTCGTGAACCTCGTGATTCAACAGGTGGAAGTCCCCAGCGAACCGGCTCACAATGCGCTCGTCGCCTACCTAGTCGAGAAGTTCCCGCGCTCGCGGTTTTACGACCGCATGTATGGTGCCATCTACGAACATCATCGCGATGGCCGGCTCGGTCTCGTGCCATTCGAGCAGTTTGGCAACCGTACCGTAGTCTTCTGGCAAGGCCTCTGGCCGTTCGTGTTCTCGAACGCGCAGGAAGCTAAGGCCAAGACCCGCCGGGGCAGCGGTTCCTCAAGCGACGATAGCACAGCCAAGGTTCATTGCACCGTCACGTTCCTGCGCGGCACCATCGATATCGAAAAGATCCTCCGCGAATCGTGCGCCCGGCAAAACCAACTCGCCTGGTCCACGACCGAGGAAGAAGAGCAGGGCCGTAGCCGGTTTGTTATTCGCCACGTGCCGCCGCGCAGTGAAGAGGAAGACAACAACTCGTCCGATTCCTCTGGCTTGCCGTGGTATCGCCAGACGTCGTACCGATTGCTATCGCATCAACCCGATCAGCTTGGCAAAGCGCCGATCTGCAATGGCTCGGCCCTCGAAAACCTGATCTTCCCGCAGCGTGTCAAAGACTTGATCCGCGAGATCGAACTCTGGCGTTCGAGCCGCAGTTGGTATCGCAATCGCGCGATCCCGTGGAAGCGCGGTTGGCTGCTCTACGGCCCGCCCGGCACCGGCAAGACCGCGCTGGCCCGCGCCTTTGCCGAAGACATGAACATGCCGATCTACGTCTATAACCTCGCCGAGATGAGCAATCATGATCTCATCAAAGCCTGGGCGGAGATGCAGCGCAACGTACCCTGCATCGCGTTGATCGAAGACATCGACAATGTCTTCCACGGTCGTGAAAACGTCACCCGCAAGAATCAGCCGCAGCAGATGGTTTTCCAGATGCAGCAGCCCAGTCCCAACGGCGACAGCGGAGGCGGCCGCGGTCCTACGACGCCGTTGACCTTCGACTGCCTGCTCAACTGTCTCGACGGCGTCGAACGTGCCGACGGTATCTTCACCATCATCACCACCAACGACATCGCAAAGGTCGATGCCGCCCTTGGTCAGCCGCGCACGCTGCCTGATGGTACGGTGGAGTTCATCAGCACGCGCCCCGGCCGCGTCGATAAGGCCGTCGAGTTGAGCTACATGGAAGCCGCCGACAAGAAACGCCTTGCCGCACGTATCCTTGCCGACAGCCCGGCAGAGTATCAGAACATGCTGGACTTTATCGACAAGTTCCCGGATTTGCCGGAAACCCCCGCGCAGTTTCAGGAGCGCTGCGCCCAAGCCGCGCTGACGAGCTTCTGGCGCGAAAAAGCCGCTCAACAGGCATCGCCGCTGCGCGCCCCGCATGAGGACAAACCACAACTGGCCAACGTGCAGTGCCAGCGCGCATGAAATCGACATTTTGGCCAACCTTTCGCCCGATACTGATGATATTTATCCTCGCCGTTGGCCCGGCAAGGATAACCACCATGGCCAGGTTCATCGATGTGAAATCGATCGCCGGTTACATTCAATCATGAGCGACCCGCGACGCACACGGAACCGAAGTCCTGAATTGACACGGGCTTTGACATGCGCTGGCCCTAGGGTCGAAAGTGGTAGGGCGAGTGTGACGTGATCCATGCACTGGGTCGTGGCGGACATGGCGCGGTATGACGTTTTTTCGCAGGATGTGACAGCTGGCTTCGCATCGGCCCCGCGCACTCTTGCTCTTGCCCAGGCGAAGGCGAGAATGACAGGGCAGTTCCGATCCAGAACTTCGCTCGAAGGAGGTTGAATCCATGAAACGATTACTGGTTACGCTGGGCCTTGTGTGCGGCTCGAGCGGGTGCGGCGTCAACGAATTCGCAGCACCAGTGCAACTCAAGGCCGACGGCGTCGCGATTCGGGTGGAAGCTCCGGGCTATGCGGCACCCTGTTGGGCCGATATGGACGGCGACGGCAAGAAGGATTTGCTCGTCGGACAATTCAACGAAGGCAAGATTCGCGTCTTCAAGAATCTGGGCGACGGCAGGTTTGCGGCGGGCGAGTGGCTCAAGGCGGAGGGCAAGGTGGCGGAAGTGCCGGGCGTTTGGTGATGCACGTCTTCCACTCCACAGTTTGTGGATATCGACGGCGACGGACACCGCGACATTCTCTCAGGATCGTACTCGCGGATGGACAAGGACATGGCAGGGCTGTTTCAAGTTTTGTACGGCAATACCGACGGCACATTTCGCAAAGCGGAAGTCTTGAAGGGAACTGACGGCGAGCCGCTCATCATCCCCATTAAGGGCAAAGAGGAGATGACGGAAAACATCTGCACGCGGCCGTTCGCCGTCGATTGGGATGGGGATGGCCTTCTCGATCTGGTGGTCGGAAATTTCTCCGGCACCTTTTACTGGTTCAAGGGCGAGGGCAAGGGCGCTTTCAATCCGAAGCCGGAATTGATCAAAGTCGGCGACTCACCACTTAAGATCTCGAGCGCCCACAGCGATCCATTCGTGATCGACTGGGACGGCGACGGCGACCTGGACCTGCTGAGTGGTTCGTCCGATGGTACAGTCCAGTGGGCGGAGAACGTCGCCGGCAAAGGGAAGACAATTGAACTCAAGCCATTCAAAACGTTGATCAAGCCGGCCGCCTCCGTGAAAGCGGGAATGCCGCTACGCGAAAAGGACTTGACCGGGCCAGTACACGCCACACGCATTTGTGTTGATGACATCAACGGAGACGGCAAGCTGGACATTCTCGTTGGTGACAGCGTGAGCCTGGTTTCACCGGCCAATGGACTGACTGACGAGGAAATGATGTCGAAGCACAAGGAGTGGGAAGCGGATTATGAGAAGGCGCGGAAAGCGATGACGGCCGCTGGCGAGGATGAAAAAGCACAGACTAAGGCCCGTGAGGGGTACGGAAAACTCTACGAGCGCCGGTCGGAATTCATGAAGGAGGAGATGACTGGGTTCGTATGGTTGTACTTGCGGAAGTAACTCTGCAGTTTGGGATCGAGTAAGCGTCATGATAATCTTTTTCGCCACGGTCTTTGTCTTGGCCGTGGCGACATTCTGGTTCATGAACTTGCTCGGCCTGCCGGGGAATTGGCTGATTGTAGCCGCGTCGGTCGTGTATGCGTGGCTGATACCGGAAGACACGCGGGCGGCGTTGGGTTGGCCAGTTGTTGGCATCGTAACGGGCTTGGCGGTACTGGGTGAATTGGTGGAATTGGCGGCGAGTGCGGCGGGCGTGAAGAAAGTCGGAGGCAGTCGACGAGGAGCCATATTGGCGCTGATTGGCTCAGTCGGCGGCGCGATCACCGGCATGATTGTCGGCGTACCGATTCCGGTCGTTGGCTCGTTGATCGCGGCACTACTCTTTGCTGGCCTTGGAGCGCTCGTCGGTGCAATGCTCGGTGAATCCTGGAAAGGCAGATCGTTCGAGGCCACTTGGGAAGTCGGCAAGGCGGCGTTTTGGGGTCGGTTGCTGGGCACGTTTGCCAAGGCGATAATTGGCGCGGTGATGGCCGGTGTCGCCATCGCGGCGGTGTTTGTTCGATAAGACATGTGTTCAGATCATTGCTGTTATACTACAATTCATCGTCGGTTCTTCTGAGGTATCGCGAGTGCAATGAATGGCGTTCCAGCGGATCTAGACCTGACGTTTTTCCACGGTGCAGAAGTAATTCAAGTGTGCCTGGGACAGTATCAACTTCAAATCCACTTCCAACCGGCCGGCGCAATCTTCATCGAAGGTGGATGGGAGCTGTTAGATGCCGCTGGCGAGCGCATTGACCGCTCCTATGACGCGCCCGAGCGTCCTCCGTATCAACTGCACCGTTTGCTCGGACGGCGCGTAGTTGGCAGCGAGGTAGCGGCCCCGATTTCGTTCGCCTTGCGGTTTGATGGCGGCGACTTGTTGCGAGTCTTCGATGACTCTGAGCAGTTCGAGTCGTTTCACATTCAGCCCGGCGACAATATTGTGTAAAGCGAGCGCGCAGCCGCAGCTTCGACTTTCGCTTTCATTTGTTTGCTACCGCTTTGTTACCCTTAGAATTGTGCTATGCCGTGTCAGTTGTGCGCACCGATAGATTGCGGTTAGATGGCTGTCACCTCGAACGACGCAATCTTGTTGCCGGCATCAAGATAGAAAGTGCAATAGCGCGTTCGGTCGGCGGCGGTGATGCGGTAGTGCCGGACGCTGGCGATGGGCACTCCTGAGCGCTCAACCCCTTTACCTTTCACATCGCGTTGGCTGAGGAACTCGAAAGCACTGTCGTTTTTGAGCAGGTTTGCCAGCAATGTTCGCGATGACTCAGGAAAGCGCACGAGTGCTTCCGCGAGCCGTGGCGATGCGTTCGGATACGGTTGGGTGTCCTGGGCCACCGCCGCGAGGAACGACTTAAGTCGTTTGCTCAGGTCGCCATCATGATCCGACTGGGGTTTCAGCGTCGTCAGGTCGGCGTCCGGGATGTACTTGGTTGCCAGGCAATGGGCGATGATGCCGGGATTCGCGGATTGTAAATTCGCCAGCACGATGACCGTGACGCCATGATCGGGAAAAGTCGTGTAATGAGCGCGGAAGCCGTCGAGGGTGCCGCCGTGGCCGATGGTCTTCATGCCGCGGAAGTCGCCGAGATCCCAACCGAGACCATAAGAATTTTTTTTGCCGTTGTTCAAGGTCGCGGGCGTCAGCATTTGCTTTCGGCTGGCTGGCTTGAGAATCTTCTCCGTATGTAACGCGGTTTCCCATTTCGCCATGTCGAGTGCGGTCGAGAGAAACGCACCGCTGGGGCGCACGGCCGGCCAATTGAATGTGTTCGCGAGCTTGCCATCGTTTAGCGAGTAACCGCCGGCCCGATGAGGCACGATGTCAGGTGTGCTCGTTACGCGGGTCGCCGTCATTTCCAACGGAGCAAACACGCGCTGATGGAAATATTCGCTCCAGGGCATTCCCGAGACTTTGCGAATGATGTCCGCGGCAATGAAGTAACCGAGATTGGAATACTCGTAGCGATCTCCCGTCGGAAATCGAAGCGGGATACCATGAGCGGCCGTGATCACGTCGGCATCGCTTCGTTGCCGATGCGCCTGGTACCCGGGCGACTCACGGACCAGCCCGGACGTGTGCGTGAGGAGATGGCGAATGGTAATGTCGTTCCAGGTTTCGGGAGCGGCTTCAACGTACTTGTTAATTCTGTCCTCCAGAGTCAGCTTGCCTTCCTCTGCGAGCAGCATGATGCCGGTGGCAATAAACTGTTTGCTCACGGAACCGATCTTGTAAACGGTGTCGGGCCGGGCGGGCACGCCATGCTCGACATTGGCCAGGCCGTAGCCTTCCACCTTGAGTGTCTTGCCGTCCTTAAGAACCGCCACCGATAGTCCGGGAATGCGCTGTTCCTGCATTTCGAGCTTGACGAAATCGTCAATTGAATCGGCATATGCTGCGTTGGCGAACGATAAGGAAACCGCAATCGTCAGGAAGTGGAGCAGGTAACGGTTCATATGCAACTCTCAATTAGAAGCGTTTTTTGATGACAGGTTTGTCAAGTTGCATTAGCCGTAGTTGATGTGTTGTCAAGGAATAGTACGTAGCGAATTCGGATGACAAAGAAGCGACGGGAATGGCGTTGTCGTCCCAGGTATGGCACTAACACGCCTGTTCGTTCACACGACTTGAATCATAATGAACTTATTGCAACTGCATTCACTAATTCCCTGACGACCCATCACGGCGAACGCAACTCCACACCGTCTGCGTTGTCTGCGCCGAGCCGGTTCGTGGTGACCCAGGGCCAGCGGCCACTAAATCGTTGTCCCGGTAAGCACTTGCATCAGGAAGTCGTCGTTCCAGGCGCAGCCGCGGCGTTTGCCGATGATACTGTTGCGGGTGGGGTTTTGCTTGAGCAGGGATAAGAGAAAGCGGTGG
>JANLTA010000639.1:0-3028 GCA_031362705.1 Gemmataceae bacterium
TCACCAATTTCATCGCCGGCACGATCCGGATGAAGAACGTCAACCTCGTTGGCGGCGGAAAATTCCCCATCTCCGGTTCCAAATACGGCTACAGCATTGGCCAATTTACGATCACGGGGAGTGAAGTCGATCTACAGAACGTGACTGTCCATTCGGAAGGATCTGGCCTCCTCTTCGTATCCAACACCGAGTTTAGTCTTGGCTACGAGCGGGATGATTCTTGGAAAGTGACCAACGTCGTGGTCACTTCGGCCGATGGTGACAACGGTGGTTTGTTATTTGAGGCAGGCGGCGGTAACGACACAGTACAAATCAAGAACTCGTCGGCCGAGACGTTAGGCGTGTCTCTCGGCGACGGCGACGATGAGTTGACTCTCAAAAACGTCGTGGGCACTGCCCCTATCACGAGCTTCGGCGCCGCCGGCATCGATGCAGGCAACGGCAATGACGAAGTTGAAGTGGTGAATTGCCAATTCCCGAAACTCACCATTAACCTTGGTGAAGATAACGATGAGCTGACGTTGAAAAACAACGCATTCGGCACCCTGTTGGCCAATCTCGGCGAGGGCGACGATACGGCCACGATTTGGAATAACACCGCCAGCAACTCTTTGACTGTGCATGGCGGTAACGGGTTCGACACGCTGTCCGCGTTGAACAACTTCGCCCCGAGCCTCGTCTTCGACGATTTTGAGGCGTAGGAGGTATCACTGGGTGTGCGGACACATGCATCCTTTGAGATTTCAGTTTTGTCGTGCGGCGGCCCCGGACCTCAGATGGGGTCGCCGTCGAGGGCGAGAGTAGGTTATTGCGGGTTTTTGAACCCCCATCCGCGAAAGCGGGTGGGGGTTCTTTTTTTTGCTAGCCACCGGTAATCTCGGCCAGCGCCAAATTTCCATTCGGATCAAAATGAAGGTACAAGAAGGCGTCGTCGAATGCATATGGTCCGATTCCGCTCCAACAACCGAGAGAGTATGACCACGTTTCTGGAAACATCAGTCGATTGCCAAAGTTATCGACCGATCCGGGAAAGCGGTGAACGAGTTGGCCCTGGCCAAGCAAGTCAATGACTTCCGGCTTTGAACTTCCTTTGATTAGCTGTCGTATTGCATCTCGAGCCATGGGCGCGCGTGCCTGAACGTCAGCGTTAGCCCACGCCGAGCGTGAAAACGTCTTATGGTCAAAGGGATCGAGACAACAGACAAATGCTGCGGACGTTAATGCAAGTCCGATCATACCAGCCAATGCGACCAGACAAGTTCGGATCCAAAATCGACTTTTGCGAGCCAAGTAAGTTTCCTGTGCCAACCTCAGCATAGCAAATCAGTCCGAGAATCGACTCCATTGAGTCGGATCACAAGTTCAACAGAGTCAAACCCATACCGACAAAGACGCCGTTGGGTACGTATGTGTCGTTGTCGGCGCCGAAGTCGATGAGACCTCTACCGATGGATGTGCCCGGGGCAAAGGTCAACGTGTCGTTGCCGCCGCCGAGGTAGACGTACAGGCCATAACTATTCACACCGCCGACCGTCACGTTGTCGGTTCCGCTGCCGCCTTTGTAAAGGACTTGGTTACCCACTTTCGAGAAGATCGAAGCTGTGTTGTTGCCATCGCCGGCGGAGATAGACAGCGAGTTGGCGACCGGCGAAATCAACTGGAACGCATCGTTGCCCGGCCCGGCATTGATGTTCCAGCTATTGGTGATGTTCACGCCTTTGTCGATGACCTGATTATTGCCGTCAGCGAGGTTCAGCGTCAGGTTGGGAATTGTGCCCGGCGTGGCAGCCGAGCTTCCGACTTGAACGACATCATTGCCGCCGCCGGCGTTGACGGTGACCAGGCTCGGGAAGGCCGCACCGGAGTTCACCGTGATGGTCACGGTGTCATTTCCGCTTCCTCCGCCCACGGTGACAATGCCCGTAACGGCATAAGTGCCGACCACCGTGCCGTTGGACCGCACTGTGACGGCACCCGTCTGACCAAATACTTCAATGTCGTTTCCCTGATTGCCGAACGACACCGACAAGTTCCCGCCCACGAAGTTCTGCGATACGACATTCGGCGGCCCCGCATTGGTCAATACAAAACTGGTCGTCAAGAGATTGCTCCCGGCCACGACCTGGTATTTGCCCACGGTGCCATTGGCCGTCGCGGTCACGGACGCTTTGCCGCCCATGATGGCAACAGTCGATGCCGATAGCGCGGCCGATGCGCCGGACGACGGTGGCATAAACGTTACCACGCCGCCATCGACCGGCTCAATAGGGTTGTTGGCAGTCACGGTTACGACCAACGGATTGGCAAATGGCATGTTGGGCAATGTCGCCTGGCCCGAGCCGGATGTAGTCAACTTGAACCCCTGACTCTCAAACGCGCCGATGTCAGGTGCGCCGACATACGGCAAGCCGCGCTGATCCATCGTGATGGTGGTGGCGCTACCGGCGTCAATGGCCGGGCTGCCGGGCAAAAGCGGAATCGTCTGCGTTGGTCCACCGTAATTGCCGAGCGTGCCCAAGCCGGCGGCCATAGCCGACATGTTGATGAGGTTAGTGATGTTGGTAGTCAGCTTGGTGTACAAGTCCGGACTACTCTTCGCTTGATTGCCTGCGATAATGGAGTTGGTGGCGTTCGACGTGCCAAGATTAAAAATGCCTCCTGCCAAGCTCGCTGTATTTGCGGTGATGGTGGAATTGGTCACGAATACAACGATTGAGCTATGATTGCCGTTAGAAATGCCGCCGCCATAAATCGCCGAGTTGCCACTGATAGTTGAGTTGGCAACAATGAGTGTGCGCTCGTTGCTGATTCCACCGCCGTATTTCGCTGCGTTTCCATTAATGGCAGAATTGGCGACTGTCAAGGTGCCGCCATTGCGAATGCCACCCCCAGGGCCAGCGGCCACTAAATCGTTGTCCCGGTAAGCACTTGCATCAGGAAGTCGTCGTTCCAGGCGCAGCCGCGGCGTTTGCCGATGATACTGTTGCGGGTGGGGTTTTGCTTGAGCAGGGATAAGAGAAAGCGGTGG
>JANLTA010000648.1:0-3977 GCA_031362705.1 Gemmataceae bacterium
GTGTTGCGCTTCTCCATTTCGGTCATGTCGTCGAAGGTAGCGAGGATGCCGCGCGATTCGCCCGTGTCGGTGAGTATCGGCGTCGCATTCACGGAGACCATGTATTCATCAATCTCGCTCGGCGTGAGCATCAACGGCACACCGATGCGAGTGATGCCATCGCGGGCCGCGGCTTCCCACGGCATAGCAGCGTCGGCAGTGATCGCACCGCGCGGCCTTGTCCAACACAGGTCATCGACGGTGCGCAATTGTAATTCTTCGGTCGTAATCTGAGCCAGCTTGGCAAAGGCCCGATTGGCATGGGCGATGCGGTTGTGTTTATCCAGAACGAGCACGCCTTCGGCCAGCGTGTCCAAAGTGGCACGCACCCGCTGTGGAATGCCGGCATCGGATTGCCCGAGCACACGGCCCATGACATACCAAAGATAAAAGCCGAAACAAACCACAGAGGTGACACCGCAGAACGCAAACAGGCGCCCCACCGGACCGCCGGGCCACAAGCCGAAGAACTTCGATTGAGCCAGCGGCTTGAAACAGAACTCGGCCCGACCCCACGGCGCGCCGTTCAAATCCAGCCACATCCAAACATGAGTCGAAGTCGATTTTTCGCCGGGATCCTTCCATTGCTGTGCGTGTTCACCCACGTCGGCGATCAGATCGCCAGCGCCGTTGCGCAAACCGGCTGACAATAGGTCGGTTCCCGAGTCCAATATTTGGCGAACGATGCCTTCAAACGGTTTGACATTGTCGGCCTGCACGGCATTGGCGGCTTCGATACCCAGCGTCTTAGCCAAACCGGCGCGGCTATCGAGCGACAGCGACTCCGCATCCGGAATCAGCCCCAGCCCATATGCCAGGAAAAGCTGGCTGAGCATGAGTGCCGCGAGGGCGAGAGTCAGACGGGTGATGTACCAGAATCGCATGATGCAAGTCCCTTAGTGAGGGGCACCCAGGGGTTAGATCTTGTTGGCCTTCTTGGCCAGGTCAGCGAGAGTTTCGTCTTCGTCGTCATCGCGCTGTTTCTGACGAGCCAGTAGCAGCACCATCGGATCCAGGACGGTCCAAGACGGCGCTGCCGACGCAACTGCCGACAACAACCATGCCGCTCCGCGCAGGCTCCATAACACACAGCCGGCCGATGCAATGACCACGCTGCCCATTGCCAAGCGGGCTGTGGATGCACGAGCGGTTTTTTCATCCGTCAACTCGTCGCCCACCTTGTCCGTCTGGTTGCGGTGAACGACGAAATGAGTACCACTTTCGACAACCATCACCGGCTTATACGCCGTGATAAGCTCCGAAGTCGGTATCGGTGCCGAATGGTCCACCAGCACGCTTTCGGTAGTGACGACTTCTACAACCGGGACGCTCTTGATAGTTTCAGGTGCCACAAAGGACTCATTGGCGCTGCCGCCACCACCGCCGCCTTCGGGCAGGGCCTGGTCGGATTCGCCGGGTCCTTGAGGATTGGTGTCGACGGGAACATGCGACGAAATCTGGAGATTTTCCGTCGAACTGCTGACAGGCCCAAAACGCGGCGGCGGCGTATAAGGTGGCGGCGCAGTAATGGTCGCAAACGTGCGACTGACGGCATTCGTCGTGGCTGTTTGCCCGTGATAGCCTGCGTCGGAACTGAATGCGACAAATTCCACGGGCACGACGACATTACCTGGAGACCGGCTGCCGTTGACACCTTTCATGGTCACCGGCACACCCGTCGCCCAATCGGGGCCGACGAAAGTAACGAAGATTGGCTCTGCCGTCAGTGCGCTGTTATTGCTCGAGATAATCTGCACGGTGACCGGGCCATACGGTTGGCTCGTGAGCGACACCATCACGGTCGCCGTCGTCCCCTTGTTATCGACAATGAGGCTGCCGGTGGCGACAACATTCAAACCCGCTACATCATCATTGCGATTGGTCACGGAAACGTCGGCAGGGTCTTGCCCGGCGTAACTCATGTCGCCACTCGTCGCCACATTAGTCATCACCACAAAAGCAACATCGCCGTCTGCATACGAATCATCGACCCCGGTGATCGTCACAGATTGAGCAATGTTCCAATTACTGGCATCGAAGGTTAGCGATGAAACGCTGATGGTGCCTTCGCCAACGGTGAAAGACGTGACGCCAAGAGTCACCGCGGCGGTCGGCTGACTGGTTAACACAACGGTAAAGACAGCGGTGCCGCCCGCTTCGCTGGTCATCAAACCGGAAATCGGTGTTACAACGATGCCCGCCGTGTCGTCGTCGGTGTTGGTGACAGTCACGTCGGCCGCGCTCAATCCGTTGTAATTCGCATCGGAACTGCTGGCCGGCGCAGTAATAATCAGGTACGACACGTTGCCATCATCGACAAAGTCATCACTTCCGTTCATAGTGACTGTTTGCGCCACGTTCCAGTTGGCGCTGGTGAACACCAACGAAGTCGTGGACACTATGCCTTCGGTCGGGTCGTTTGATGAAATACCGATGATCACATCGCCGGAAGGACCGCCCGTCAACACGACGCTGAATGTCGCCTTGCCGCCTGCTTCCGTCGTATTGCCGCTGATCAGCGACACCGAAATACCGGCCTCGTTGATATTGGTGACCGTGATGGCAAGGGCCTGCGTATCCGTCAGCGTCCCGTCGCTAACTTGCACGATCACGTCATAGATGTTGTTCGCGCCGAAGTCGTTCCGCAACTCAAAGTCCGGAGCGGCGATGAAGGTCAGCACGCCGGAGTTCACGTCGATGGCAAACCTGGCCGCATCTGATCCGCCACTAATCGAGTAAGTCAGGATCTGGGCCGGGAGGTCAGCATCGATAGCGGTGACCATCGTGACGGCTGAAGTGTTCTCAACGATGCTCAAAGACGCCGCCGCCCCGCCGCCGTTGCTGGTGATAACTGGGCTGTTGTCATTCACTGCAGTGATGGTGACGGCAAATGTCTGCGTATCCGTCAGTGTCCCGTCGCTGACTTGCACGATCACGTCGTAGATGTTGTCGCCGCCGAAGTCGGTCGGCGCTTCAAAGTCCGGTGCCGTGACGAACGTCAGTACGCCGGTGTTCGTGTCGATGGTGAAACTGGCCGCGTCGGCACCGCCGCTGATCGAATAAGTCAGTGTCTGGGCCGGGAAATCGGCATCGATGGCGGTGACCGTCGTGACAGCAGTTGTATTTTCGGCAATGCTCACGGACGCCGTGGCACCGCCGCCGTTGCTGGTAATGATCGGGCTGTTGTCATTCGCAGCGGTGATGATGACTGCGATGGCTTGGCTATCCATCAGCGTACCGTCGCTGACTTGCACGATCACGTCGTAGACGTTGTCGCCGCCGAAATCGGTCGGCAGCTCGTAGTCCGGGGCGGCGACGAAAGTCAGCACGCCGGTGTTCACGTCGATTGTGAATCGGGCCGCGTCCACCCCGCCAATGATCGAGTATGTCAGGGTCTGAGCCGGAACGTCGGCATCGGTGGCGGTGACGGTCGTGACAGCAGTCGTATTTTCGGCAATGCTCACGGACGCCGTGGCCGCGCCGCCATTGCTGGTGATAATCGGGCTGTTGTCATTCGCAGCGGTGACGATGACGGCGATGGCTTGCATATCCGTGAGCGTGCCGTCGCTGACTTGCACGATCACGTCGTAAATGTTGTTCGCACCAACATCGCTAGCCGCTTCAAAGTCCGGTGCGGCGACGAACGTCAGCACGCCGGTGTTCGTGTCAATGGTGAATCTGGCCGCGTCCGCACCGCCGCTGATCGAATAAGTCAGTGTCTGGGCCGGGAAGTCTGCATCGGTGGCAGTGACCGTCGTGACAGCCGTCGCGTTCTCGGAAATTGAAACGGAGGCCGCCGCCCCGCCGCCGTTACTGGTGATGACGGGGTTGTTGTCGTTGACAGCGTTGATCGTGACGGCAATCGCCTGCGTATCCGTAAGGGTGCCGTCGCTGACTCGCACGATCACGTCGTAGATGTTGTTGCCGCCGAAGTCGGT
>JANLTA010000651.1:0-4296 GCA_031362705.1 Gemmataceae bacterium
CCGAGGGCGCGTGCGTCATCGGCTACTGCGCCTGGAAAGGCGACGGCCTGGAGACCGTGGGCGATCTCGAGGAGTACTTTTCCCGCGCCTGTTATGAGGCCGACTGCCGGCTCGGCGAACCGGCCGGCTGCCGTTGGTTCCTGAACTGGCACGATGACATGTCGCGCGATGTGCTGCGAGACGAGTTGCTGCCGGAAGTCGAGCGCGAGTTGGCCCGCCGCGGCGACGACGCCGAAGTGAACACCATTTGGGATGAAGACGAAATCTGGTGCGGCCCCGCTGTCGTGGCCGCTTGAAACACATTTTCAGGACGAACTATTGAGGGGGAATACCGATGAGAACGTGTCGCCATTGCCATCGCTGTAAGATCAACCGCCCGCGCGGCCTGTGCTGGACCTGCTACTACCAGCCCGGCGTGCGCGAGCTGTATCCATCTACGAGCAAGTTTGCCCGCCACGGCGAGGGCAACTTCACTGGTAACGCACCGCTACCGATCCATCCGACGATATGCTTGCCCGGCACCCCGGAAAAGGTGGACGTACTTTCGCAGCGGGTGCGAATGAGACAATCGTTGTGGCATCCATCGGACGCCACGTACGCCAAGTCGGCCCCCGCGCTGCAGATGGCCGGGTGACCGCAATCGATACGCCGCATCGGCCGGGGGCCTGCCGCCCCGGCCATTTTCATGCGCGAAAGAAAAGACTAACCACAAAGGCACAGAGTACACAAAGGAAACACAAAGAAATCAGCTCTTCTTTGTGTTTCCTTTGTGCCCTTTGCGTCTCTGTGGTTAATCTTCGGTTTTCAAAGATCGCTACTTCATCGTCCACAATGTCAAATTGTCTTGATCTTTCACATAGATGCGCTTGCCGGCGATCACCGGGTACGCATACGTAGCGGTCTCGGCTACCTTGTACCGTGCCAGTTCCTTAAACGATTTGCTATCGGGTTGATAAACGACCAACTCGGCCGTTGGTGTCAGCGCGAATAGTACCGAACCGGCGTCAACGATTGAGCCGTAGCCGCCGCCACGGCCACCACGACCGCCCTTGCCCATGCCGCCTTTGCCTTTTGGCGGGTCGCCGTCTTTGTTCTTTGGCGTGTCGCCGCCTTTGCCGGGCGGACCGCCGGGTCGGCCGCCACCTGTCGCTGGCGGCGTGCCACCGATGGCTTGCGACCATGTCACTTTACCGTCGGCCAAATCGGTGCAGCATAGTTCACTATTTTGCGTGAGGCCAAAAAGATGACCATCTCGGGCAACAGGTGTATTGAATTGCACGGCACCATCTTTGATGCTCCAAACCTCGTGCCCGACGATGGCATCGCCTTTCTTTTCCAGCTTCACGCATCTCATGCCGCGAACGCCGCCGCCGAAAACGAGTGTCTGCCCATCAACGACCGGCGTTGAAGCGTTGTAATTGCCGGGGCCACGCTGTTCGGCCTTCCACGGCGTCTCCCAGGCGAGCTTGCCATCGGTTGCACCCAGCGCCACCATCTGCGTTTCCGTCATGGCAATCACATACTTCTTGCCATCGATGGTCATCAGCGCAGGCGAACTGTAAGCCGGACCGTCGTCGGTCCACTCCCATTTCTTGTCGCCCGTCGTGAGATCGTAAGCGACGATACCACCTTGATCGCGCTTCCCGACTTGAGCAATAACCAGTCCACCGACAATGACGGGCGACGCCGACGTGAAGAAGATGGGATACGCGCCGGGAAAATCGTTTTTGCGCCACAACACCTTGCCTGAAGCCGCGTCATAGCAGTTTAGATGTCCGCGCACGCCGAATGTCACCACCTTGCCATCCGCCACCGCCGGCGTGCACCGCGGCCCGGCAAAACTCTGTGCCGGGCCGGTTGCCCCCGCGACTTCGTATTTGTCCTGCCAGATTTCCTTGCCGGTGTTGGCGTCAAGACAGCGAACCAGTTCATTTGCTTCTTGCCGAGTTGTCACATAAAGCCTGTCGCCGACGAGGGCCGGGGTGGCCACGCCATCGCCCAGCGAGATTTTCCACTCCTGCTGCAGAGTTTTCGGCCAACTACTTGGCGCGGTGAACCCCGTGACACGAGCATCCCGATTCAGCCCCAGCCATTGCGGCCAGTCTTGAGCAGATGAAGTGTGGGCAAGTATGGTTATGGCAATCAGCGATGCCGGTGTGACAAACCGCATGAGGAGTCTCCTTGAATATGTATCGCAACACCGCCGGCCGATGGGAGTACCGGTTTCTATACGCCTTTGCTCAGATCAATGTCGTGATGGCTCAGCCGCTTCAGCCGGTCAAACCAGCCGCCGAAGTCATTCTCCGTGCGGAGACTCTTCGACACGGCCGTTTCCAACGGGATGAGGATCTCGGGAATAATCTTCAGTTCGCTGCCGCCCCAATAAGTGTCCAGCACATCTTTGGGGAACACACCGAGTTCGTGCAAACCGGCCAATAGGTTGAAGAACTCCTTGACGACTCGCCGGCGATAATGCAGTGTCGCGGCGGTCGCCGCCAGTTGTTCCATCTCCGGCAGAGCGGCAATACGTTCATCGTCGCGTTGCCAGCGATCCAGATATGCTTGCACAAACGTGTCGCCATGCTCGCGCCGGAAGCGCCAAAGTGAGTTGATCGCCAACATCATCTCGGCCGAACGATAGTCCTGTAACACCGTGACCAAAACCTGATGAACGCTATCCAACCGCGACTGCCGCAGATGTCGCACGGCCACAATGCCTTCGACGCTCAGCACGGCGACGAGCAGCAATTCACCGGCGACGTTGTATTCCAGGTGCGGGGCGGTGAAAACGTGCGCCAATAACAATATGCAGGAAACAAAGAACGCGACCGCCAGTGGCGCAACGAGAATCGCACCGGCCGTGGGTGTCGCGTACCAACGCTTGGCCACCATGTTGTCCGCCGTTTAGTTTTGGGTTGCTCCATTACTGTATGGAGAAAACGCGATCGGCGGCCACTGATTGGTATAACAACTCCCTGTCGCCGATTGTCGCGGAAGTTCAACGTGAAAACGAAGTCCGACATCGTCAGAAACTGGTTACCGCGCTACACGGGTCGGCCACTCAATGGCTTCGGTCACTACATCCTTTTGACTAACTTTTCCGACTATCTCGAGTTGTTTGCCGAACGCTTCGACGCCGAGATCGTCGGCCGCGACAAGCCGATGCAATCCGTCACCGCCGACGACATCACTATCATCAACTTCGGCATGGGCAGCGCGATGGCCGCCACGGTGATGGACTTGCTCTCCGCGATCAAGCCCGAGGCGGTATTGCTGCTCGGCAAGTGCGGTGGCTTCAAGAAAACCAAAGTCGGAGACTTCGTTCTGCCCATTGCCGCCATCCGCGGCGAAGGCACCAGCAATGACTACATGCCGCCGGAGATTCCCGCCCTGCCGTCGTTTCGTTTGCAAAAAGCCGTGTCGGCCACCATCGTCCGGCAGGGCTACGACTATTGGACCGGCACGGTGCACACCACCAACCGCCGGGTGTGGGAACACGACGAGAAGTTCAAAGACTATCTCAACGAAACTCGCGTGATCGGCATCGACATGGAAACCGCCACCGTCTTCACCGTCGGCTTCGTCAATCACATTCCCAAAGGTGCGTTGCTATTGGTGTCCGACAATCCGATGACACCCGAGGGCGTAAAGACCAGCGCCAGCGACCTCGCGGTCACCGAGAAATTCGTTCGCCGCCACCTGGACATCGGCATCGCCTCCCTGATCGAACTCCGCGACTCCGGCGAATCCGTAAAGCACCTGCGGTTTGAGTGAACGTCACAACTTCCCCAATTCCTCCGCCAACACCTGATCCACCACCTCCGGCTTCACCGCACCCTTTGTTGCTCGCATGATCGAGCCTTTGATTCGTTGGGCGGCGGCCGTCTTACCCTTCTTGTAATCCTCGACCGACTTGGGATTCTCCGCAATTGCCGCGCGGACAATGTCCAGCAACTTGTTGTCATCGACCGCCGCAATACCCAGCTTGGCGATGGCGGCCTGAGCATCCAGTCCTTCGCTCATCATCGCATCGAAGACTTGCTCGGTGATCTGTTTGGTCAAACCCATCGTCTTCTGTTGCTTAATTAACTCGGCCAAACTGCCGGCGGGTGGACGTGTTTCTGTTTGCAGCAACTTGTTCAGAATCCAGTTGCAAGCGGCTTTGGCATCTCCGCATTTGGCAGTCACGTCTTCAAAATACGCCACTAGCGCTCGGCCCTGATGCACGAGCACGTCGGCGTCGTACACCGATAGCCCGTATTGGCTGCCGAGCCGCTGACGCTGAGCCAACGGCAA
>JANLTA010000656.1:0-7792 GCA_031362705.1 Gemmataceae bacterium
CAATTCGATCAACTCATTGGCCAGGAATCCACGGCACAAGCGCTGATCAACGCACTTACCGGCAGCCGTGTCGCCCACGCTTATCTTTTCACCGGCGCTCGCGGCGTCGGCAAAACCAGCTGTGCGCGCATTCTCGCGAAAGCACTGAATTGCGAAAAAGGACCGACACCGACGCCCTGCGACGAGTGCGAAATCTGCAAGGGCATCATCTCCGGCGATGACGTAGACGTGCTGGAGATCGACGGCGCGAGCAACAACAAGGTCGATGAAATCAGGGAATTGCGTGGCAACGTCGCCTTTCGGCCTTCCCGTGCCCGCTACAAGATTTACATCATCGACGAAGTTCACATGTTGACGACAGCCGCCTTCAACGCATTGTTGAAGACGCTCGAAGAACCGCCGCCGCACGTTAAGTTCATCTTTGCTACTACCGAAACCAGCAAGATACCGGTCACAATCCTATCCCGGTGCCAACGTTTCGATTTTGGCATGATCCGTCCGGAGAGCATCGCCAAGCATCTGCACGAAATTGTGAAACAGGAAAAACGTGAAGCGGATGACGCCGCCATTGAACAGATTGCACGTCGGGCGGCCGGGTCGATGCGTGATGCCGAATCGCTGCTCGACCAATTGCTTTCGTTTGGCGAGCCGGTGACTTCCGAACTTGTCCACAAGCTGATCGGCACAGCACCAGCCGAGCGCGTGGCGGCCATGGCCGCCGCAATCTTTAGCCGGGATACAAAAGCAGCGATTGATATCTTCGCGGCCGCCCTGCGCGAAGGTTCGCAAGCCGGCGAGTTGCTCGATCAACTCATTGAGTTCTGGCGCGATCTCATGTTGGCATCGAGTTGCGGTGTCGATGCGCCCGGCTTGGTTAACCCTGCCGAAGTCGTGAAATCACTCGCGAGTACGACAACATTGGATGTTGTCATGGCCGGGCTAGATGTGTTGACCATCGCGAAAGCACGATTGAAATTCACGAGTCACGGCGCGCTGTTAGTTGAAATGGCAGTTGTTCGACTGTCACGGCTTGATCAACTATTCACCGTTGGCGATATGTGGTCGCTAGCCCAACAAGGTGGCAGTGCAACGTCCAATGTTGCCAATCCACGACCCATTTCTGGTGCTGCGCCGGCATCGTCAAGCAGTTTCGACGAAAAAAAAAAGATGACGAGTCAGGTTCCAACAACATCGCCTTGACACAAGATTCGGCACAACTTGTTTGGCAGGAAGTCCTTAAGTCGTTAGGGCCAATGTTGGCCGGGGACCTCTCTAAAGCGGGCCTTCCTGCAATTTCCGCGCCAAATACAGTGGTAGTCCGCTTTCCCGCGGGTTACAATCGCCAGTACACGACCTGTGTAGAAACAGGCCGGCAACAGAAGATCCATGACGCCTTTCGTCGAATTACTGGCGTAACATGGACTGTTCGGCTGGAGGTGGCACCGGATTTGCTCCCGCCTCGCACTGAATCAGTGCCGGTTGAGGTTGCCACGACGAGTGTCGCTACGCCAACTGACCCGTTGATCGAAGCGATCAAAGCGTCATTGGATGCACGGGTCATGCGAATCGACGACGGCTTTGGCATAGCGGCGACTGTGTCCGTGCCTGACGATGAGACGCCGTGGGCAGCGACCGAGGAGGAATAGCATGTTCAAGGAAATGACGCAGATGGCCGGCCTGATGGGCAAGCTTCCGCGCATCAAGGATGAGTTTGCCAAGTTCCAGGCGAAGGCCGGTGACATCACCGCCGAGGCTAAGGCCGGTGGCGATATGGTCACCGTGCGCGTCAATGGCAAGATGCAGGTACTCAGTTGTCGGCTGAACGCCGAGACCGCACCTCTACAGGACCGCGAGATGCTCGAAGACTTGATCGTCGCCGCGACAAACTCCGCGTTGGAAAAGGTGCGGGCGCTAATCGCTGACGAGGCGCGCCGCGTGGCGGACGATATTGGTTTGCCGCCTGGCTTTAGCATTCCGGGGATCAACTAATGGATGATCCGGTCGGAGCCATCGACCGATTGGCGGCGTCGTTCGCCAAGTTGCCGGGCATCGGCCCCAAGTCCGCCGAGCGGATAACGCACTTTCTGCTGGCAGACGAACACAAGGTTGCCACCGAGATCGCCACGGCCCTGCACGATGTCACCGAAAAGGTGCGACCATGCCGCGAGTGCTTTAACTTGACGGAGGGTGGCTTGTGCAAGGTGTGCAACGATGTTCGCCGCGATGCCACCACAGTCTGTGTCGTGGAGACACCGCGGGACTTGGTGATGCTGGAGCGCGTCGGCAGCTATCGCGGCGTGTATCACGTATTGGGCGGCCGGCTCGCCCCGCTCGATAACTGCGGCCCGGAAAAGCTCACAGCCGACGCACTAATTCGGCGAGTGCAACGCGGCGGGATTCAGGAGATCATCCTGGCAACAAACCCGACTCTCGAAGGCGACGGCACGGCACTGTACGTGTCGAATCTATTGGCAAGCACCGGAGTGAAGATCACACGATTGGCCCGCGGCTTGCCTTCGGGTTCGTCACTGGAGCTGGCCAACACACAAATGTTGTGCGACGCCCTGGATGGGCGCCGCGTGTTCTAAGGAACCCGCATGAGCGGAATGAGTCTGAATCTGCATCTCGGCCAGCGGCTGGAACAGCGGCAAATCCTTGCGCCGCGCATGATTCAGTCGATGGAGATCCTTCAGTTGCCGGTCATGGCACTGGAAGAGCGATTGCAGCAGGAGTTGGAGAACAACCCGGCACTGGAGCTTCGGGAACCCACGGAAGACGATTTTCAGGATGACCCCGGCGACGCCCCTGCCGCTGATGAGCGACCTGACGAGTCGTCCACCGATTTCAACAAGCTCGATGTCTTCGAGCGCGGCCTCGACGAACCACTTTACGAAGATCATCGCCCGTCACGTTCGTTTATCGACGAGGCCGGCGAGCGCAAGATGGACGCGATGGCCAACGCGCCGTCCCGACCGCAATCCTTGCAGGACTACCTCGAAGAGCAGTTGGCGTACATCGAGTCGCCGGAAGAAGAACTTGAACTTGTGCGCTACGTGATCGCGCACATTGATGCGCGCGGCTATCTCGACGCCAAAGTGCCGAAAGACACCGATCCGCTGGTGGAACTGGCCCGATGTTACACGCCGAGGCCAGTCGGTCGCGAGGATGTCGAAGACGCGCTGATGACCATTCAAAAACTGGACCCGCCTGGCGTCGGCGCTCGTGACTTGAAGGAATGTCTGCTGCTGCAAATTGACTTTGAGACGCCGCACCGCGAAGTGGTGCAGGCGTTGGTCGAACATCTGGATGAGGTTCGGACCAATCGGCTGCCGCTGCTGCAGAAGATCACGGGATTCGATCTCGACGAGTTGCAGGAAGCGATAGACGTCCTCAAACGACTGAATCCCAGCCCCGGCTCCAAGTTTGATAGTGAACACATTCCTTACGTTACACCGGATGTCGTCGTCGAACGCAATGAGCAAGGCGAGTATGACGTCCGCCTGGTCGATGATTGGATTCCCGAGGTCCACATTCCGCGTTCAGTAATTGAAATGTCGCGTGATCGCTCGGAAGACCCGGAAGCGCGGAAGTATATCAAGAGCAAGATTCAGGCGGCCAGTTGGCTGATGGACGCCATTGTGCAACGCAAAAACACTTTGGAGCGCGTGACACGTGCCATCGTACGGCGGCAGCGGGCGTTTCTCGATCAAGGCCCTGAGTTTATCGAACCGCTGAAGATGCAGGAAATTGCCGACGAAGTGAAGATTCACGTCACAACCGTAAGCCGCGCCGTGGACGAGAAGTGGGCACAGACGCCTCGCGGCATTTTCCCATTGAAGCGATTCTTCGGGGGCGGCACACAAACGGCCAGCGGCGAAAACGTTGCCTACGAGACCATCAAGAACAAGCTCATCGAAATGATCAGCAATGAGGACAAGTCCGAACCGCTCTCGGATGAAATCATCGTCAAGCAGTTTACAGCCATCGGCTACCCCGTCGCTCGCCGCACGGTCACCAAGTATCGCAAGATGTTGAGTATCCCGAGTTCACGTGAACGTCGGGATTGGTCGCTTCCCGCCAAATAAACATGACCATGAACATTGACGAATTTCGCAAGCAAGCTGCCATCATTCGCACCGGCGGCGGCAAAGCCGCCATCGAACGGCAGCACGCCAAGAAGCGGCTGACAGCGCGGGAGCGGATCGCCAAGTTGATCGACCCTGATACGGAATTGTTCGAGATCGGCCTGTGGGCAGGATTCGGGATGTACACCGAGTGGGGTGGCGCACCATCCGCCGGCGTGGTCACAGGCGTCGGCTCGATCAGCGGCCGTAAGGTCATGGTCATCGCCAACGACGCCACGGTGAAAGCCGGTGCGTTCTTCCCGATGACGTGCAAAAAAGTACTGCGCGCACAACGAATCGCCAACGAGAATCGACTGCCACTCGTATACCTGGTGGACTCGGCCGGCGTGTTCCTGCCGCTGCAGGATGAAGTGTTTCCCGATGAAGACGACTTTGGCCGCATCTTCCGCAACAACGCCGTAATGTCGGCTGATGGCATCCCGCAAATCGCAGCGATCATGGGCAATTGCGTCGCCGGTGGCGGTTATTTGCCAGTGATGTGCGACAAGTTGCTGATGACCGAAGGAAGTGGCCTATATCTTGCCGGGCCGGCACTCGTCAAATCAGCTATCGGGCAGACTGTCAGCCATGAAGACTTGGGCGGCGCGGCCATGCACGCCGCTGTCAGCGGCACCATCGACTTCCGCGAGGAGGATGACGACAAGTGCATCGCGCGCTTGCGGCGACTCATCGACATGTACCCGGCAGATGCACCGAAGGTTGATGCCAAGCGGACTGCCGGCAAAAGTACGAAGTCACTCAGCGAAATCACCCGAGCATCGGAGTACGATGTTCGCGATGTACTCACCGTCATTCTCGATGACGCGCCGTTCGATGAATACAAAGCGGAATTTGGCCAAACCATGGTGTGTGGCTATGGCCGGCTCGGCGGCGTAGCTATTGGCATCGTCGCCAATCAGCGTCAACGGTGCAAACCGGCACAGGGGCCATTGCAATACGGTGGCGTCATCTACGTGGACACCGCCGACAAGGCCGCGCGGTTCATCATGGATTGCAACCAGAGCCGCACGCCGATCCTGTTCATTCAGGATGTGAATGGCTTCATGGTTGGCAAGGATTCTGAACAAGCCGGCATCATCCGCGCCGGCGCAAAGTTGGTGAACGCGATCAGCAACAGCGTGGTACCCAAAATCACTCTCATTATCGGCGGCTCCTACGGCGCGGGCAATTACGCCCTATGTGGTAAAGCCTTTGATCCGCGTTTCATGATTGCCTGGCCCAACGCGCAATACGCCGTGATGGGCGGCAAGCAGGCAGCCAACACCCTGCTGGACGTGCAGGTACAAACACTCAAGAAGCGCGGGCACGAGCCGGACACCGCTGAAATGGAGCAATTGCGGAAAGCTGTTAACGCCAGCTATGAAGAACAGACCGACATTCGCTTCGCAGCCGCGCGATTGTGGGTCGACATGATTATCGAACCGGAACAAACCCGTGCGACATTGCTGACGGCGTTGGAAGTATCCACCCGCTTCGACGCGGGCAAGCCATTCAAGACGGGCGTATTGCAAGTGTGATTACGCGATTGGTCGGCCCGCCCGCACGGCATTTTCACGACAGAAGACGCGCAGGATGCCGCGCGGCACCGCTCGTACCTTACCAATCGTTGCCTTGACAACAACTGCCGGCGAGAGTTTCGGCGTCAACAGGCCGATCGTCTCGCGTGTCTCGGAAAGAAACGTGCAGGGATTATTTTCGTCCACATACGTGAAGTTCAGCAGATGGCGAATGCCCGTCAACGCAACGTCGAAGCCCGCCGCGATGGGCTGCTCCTGATCGCGAGTACAATGAATCGTGAGATCTTCGACTCGGCCGTAGTGTACGTAGATAAACCGCGTGATCCAGCGACGAACCGATAATACTCGTCGAAACTCGGCCAACCGATACCACGCCAGCACGGCTATTATCGCCAACAAAGTCCCTATAACAATGCCTGAAACTGCGATATCGATGCTATTCATTAATCCTTCTGACTGGCCTTGCGCTTCCACGGATAATGGACGCAACAACAAGGCCGCACGCTTATTCTATCAATAAACGATCGTTTTGGCCGAATGCTCACCCATAGCAACACAACGTTCATGCTTCCCGCAATCAACTCAGTGTCCAACAATTGGATTGCACCGGTCATATAATGACAATTGCCCGACGTGCGACGACGCCGCTTGGCGAAGGACGTGCAATCATTCCATTCATCGAAGTCGCCTTACCCAAGGTCTATCCTCCGGTTCCCGCCGACGTGGTCTCGTTTGTCGCGGAAGCGGACTTGCGTATCGAGCAGCTCTACCGCGAACATGTCATCCCGGCATTCGTGCCAAGCAATTTTGAACGAGTATATGGTGCATTGCAAGCGATCGCGGAAAGCAACCTGACCACCGGCGAGCGTTTCTGCGAGTGGGGTTGCGGCATTGGTGCCAATGTCAACCTCGCCGCGATGCTCGGCTTCATTGCCGGCGGCATCGAGATCGAACCGTTGCTGGTGGAAACCGCGCGGGAGATGGCGGCAGAATACAATCTCGACTCGGAGTTTATTCACGGCAGCTTTGTGCCGGAGGAAAGCGACGAATGCCTGGACGATGGCGAAGTATTCTCTTGGCTGAGCAATCGTCGCGGTCAATCGCCGGAGGATTTCGGGTTCGGCCCATCCGACGTCGATCTCTTTTTCTGCTACCCGTGGACGGATGAAGAGACATTAATCCCCGCGCTCATCGACCGCCACGCCGGCGTCGGCGCATTGCTGCTGACGTTTCACGGTGGCGATGACATGCGACTACGCCGCAAGGTCGCCGACCCGGAAAGTCGTCAGCGCAGAAAGAAACGCAACGGCAGATCGCGACATCGTTGGACGGCCAATTCGTAGAATAAGCGCATGAATACGTCACTCGCCGAATCGCGAAGCCTCGGTCGCGGCAAACTCTGGCTCGGCCTTGGTCTCGTCATAGCAGGTATCGTCGCGTTCTTCGTGCAGTTCTCCACGGCCCGGCTTTTTGCCCCGTGGTATCTTCCTCTCGTTGTCACGACTGGCGCACTCTTCTGCATCGCCGCACTTTGGGAACGCCGCTCAATTTGGCGCATCGTGACCGTGTTATTCGTGGTGTTGCTCGCCGGGGGCACATGGGCCTTCATGTTGCTGCTCCGGCTGCCCGCTTACAACGGACCGGCCATCGTTGGTCAACAGTTTCCCCCGTTTACAACATTGAATGCCGACGGTAAAGCGTTCACCCATGAAGACCTGAAGGGCGATCGGAATACCGTAATGGTTTTCTTTCGAGGCCGATGGTGAGGCTACTGCATGGTCGAGCTGGTTCAGCTCGAAAGGCACGCTGAGGAGTTCGCTAAGCGCAACATTCGCATCGTGGCCGTTTCGTTGGAAGGCGTGGAAGACGCCAAGAAGACGCAAACGGAAAAACCGCATTTGATTGTCTTGGCCGATAAAGAACGCGGGCTGACGAACGTACTTGAGTTGCTGCACAAACAGTCGGCACCCGACGGCGGTGACACCGACACGCCCACGACATTTCTGGTCGACCGTCAAGGCGTTGTCCGCTGGGTGTTTCGACCCGACGCGGTTTACACACGGATTTCCCCGGACGAATTGATGCGGGTGATTGATGAGAAGTTGCCCGCCAAATAGGCGTATCGCGACC
>JANLTA010000680.1:0-1873 GCA_031362705.1 Gemmataceae bacterium
AACGCAACGAGTGAGAGGATGGCGATTAGAACGACGAAGCGCTTCATGCCCTCGATCGTCTAACGAGAGTGGGAGGGAGGGCAATCCAAAAACATCCTGGTATCTGTTTAACTGGGACCAAGGATGGGCCAACACGATGCCGAAGGCCAATCCTGGTAGGGCGAGACGCTGTCGAGCCGCAACGGATGTCCTAATGTCGCGGCTTTTGGACTGCGCCGGCAGAGCGAAGCGGCGACGGCGCTTTGGCCGACGCGCGATGATGGCAGACGAAATGAAACGCCCAGATTCCGGACGGCCGCCATTTTCATGGCGTGCGACTTGGAAATTTCGCTTCCATACGACATGGTTCCCTCCATGGACCAAATCGCCGAAAACCTGGAACGCGTTCGGTTGCAAATGACCGAGGCGGCTGCGAAATGCGGGCGATCTATTGATGACGTTGAATTGGTTGCCATCTCTAAGACGCACGACGCGGAGAGAGTGCGTGCTGCGTTCGATGCCGGGCAGCGTCTCTTCGGTGAGAGTCGCGTCCAGGAAGCGCGCGCCAAGATTCCGTTGTTGCCTTCCAGTGCGCGCTGGCATTTTGTCGGGCGACTGCAACGGAACAAGATTCGGCACGCTCTTCCGCTCTTCGAGCTTTTGCACAGTGTCGATTCGGTGGACCTGGCCCGCGACCTGAACCGGATCGCGGACGAAGAAGGATTGCATCCGCGTGTCCTAGTCGAAGTCAACGTGGCGGGTGAGGGGAGCAAGATCGGATTTTCTCCGGATTCGCTTCGTGAAGTGATGGAGACCATTCTCGATTTGCCCCGACTAACGATTGAGGGGTTGATGACAATTCCGCCGTTGGCTCCAGACGCCGAGGATTCGCGTCGACATTTCATTGCTTTGCGCGAATTGCGAGCGCAGCTGGCAACGGAGTTTCAAGTCGGTCTCCCGCAGCTTTCGATGGGGATGACAAACGATTTCACCATCGCGATCGAGGAAGGCGCGACGATGGTGCGAGTCGGGACGGCGATATTTGGTGGCCGGTAACCTAGCAGGCTGTTGAAAAAGTAAGAGAGAAAGGATTGGACAGGAAGAGAAGCATGAGTTCAAGGGAATCATGCGAGGAAGCAGTGAAGCACAACCGGATTTTCTGACTGTCGTTAATCTAAATGCCTGCGTTCCGGCGGAGCACCCGCTGCGAGCAATCAAGCGGCGAGTGGATGAGGTGTTGGCGAAGCTGTCGCCCTTGTTTGATCAGCTTTATGGAGAGCTCGGGCGAGCGAGTATTCCGCCCGAGCAACTGCTCAAGGCACGAGTGCTGATGGCCCTTTACAGTGTGCGCAGCGAACGGCTCTTCTGCGAGCAACTGGGTTACAATCTACTTTGGCTGTGGTTTCTGGATCGGGAGCTTAGTCAGGGGAGCTTTAATCACAGCGTATTTTCAAAGAATGCCGAGCGGGTTCTATCGGCGGAAGTGGCGCGGTTGTTCTTTGTCGAGGTGTATGGGCTCTCGAGAAAGGAAGGCTGGACGAGTGACGAGCATTTTACGGCCGACGGGACGCTGATTGAATCGTGGGCGAGCTTGAAAAGTTTCGTGCGCAAGGATGGGAGCGACGAGAAGAAAGTAAGCAAAGCCAAGGATGACGATCCGGGTAATCCGACGATCAATTTTCATGGGGAGAAGCGAACCAACCAGACGCACGGCAGCACGACCGATTCAGAGAGCGTGCTGTATAAAAAAGCCAAGGGCAAAGAGGCCAAGCTGTGCTTTGGAGCACACGTATTAATGGAAAATCGACACGGGTTATGCGCCGAGTTCAGCATTCATAATCCGATAGGAAGAGGTGAAGCGGAGATGGCGATAGAGCAATTGGATGAGCACGAG
>JANLTA010000703.1:0-4078 GCA_031362705.1 Gemmataceae bacterium
ATGATCGAAACCATGCCAGCGGCCAATCCGACCAGGCCTTTCCCTCCGTACCTTTATGGTCCACTCAAGGACAGCGTCAAGTCGTTGCTCGGCGTGCGACCATTGGCGCTTGCCGTCGTTGGCATCGCGTTCTTCACGTTCGTCGTGGCCTTCATGCGGCAAACCGTTTACATGCTCGGCGAGGCACAGACACCACGCTGGGAAGAGTGGCGAACTAGTCTGGTCGTCGGCGCGACCGCACTTGGCATTGGTTTAGGTAGTCCGTTAGCGGGCTGGTTATCCGGCAGAAAAATTGAACTAGGCCTGGTCCCTCTGGGCGGCGTCGGCATGATCGCGGCCGCTGCCATTGCGGCGTTCACGCTCCATTGGATGTCAGGCTTGGTCGCGTGCATCGTCGTCATCGGCTTCTTCACTGGATTTTATCTCGTGCCGCTGTATTCCCTGTTGCAGCACCGCGCTCCCAAAACTAGCAAAGGCGACGCCGTCGCCGTCAGTAATTTCATCAACGTGACCGGTGCCATTGGTGCATCGATATTGTTTTTTGTTCTCGTTTCGGGATTCCAGAAACTGGGTTATGCGACGGCACTGCCGTTTTGCGCTGCCAAGGCCGGCACGCTACTGGACATCAAACTCGACGAAGAAGGACGGCTCGAAGACTATCGAATTGAAGGGTTGCCTCCGTTGCCGGATCGGGCGAAACGTGTTGTGTGGGCTGGTGGTGGGCTACCCACGGAGATTGATGACGAAGACCCGCCAACCGTGTACGAACGGCGCTGCGAGTATCATGGGCGAACGCACTTTTACTTGCGCGGCGAAGGCGCTGCCGATGAGGTCATCTTCGACAATTCAGGGTTACCGGGGTTCCTGTTCATGGGTGCGGCAGCGATCACGCTTTTGATTCTTCTGGTACTGTGCTGCATCATGCCTGACTTACCGGCACGTGCGATGTGGGCACTACGTCGCCTGGCCGGCCCGCGCGTTCGCGGCATCGGCACGCATCACATCCCGCTTTCCGGTGCGATGGTGCTGGCGTCCAATTGCCGCACACGAAACGATTTCAGGTATTTGCGATCGGCGACCGATCGCTTGTGCACGTTTGTTGGCCCGTTGCACGCCAATATAGTTGATCAATCCAGCCACGACGGTGAAATCGCGCATGCGGCGCTGGTAAATGGTGGAGTTGTGGTTTTGTCCGAAGGGGGAATGAACATACTCAAACTGTTGACCCGAGAAGCGAATATCATCCCTGCACATGTCAGCCGGTCAGCAAATGAAGTTCGTGTGTCGTTTGGACAGCCTTTGCCAGCTAACACGGACGCCGAACAAATCGCTGATGCCATCCGCGCCGCCGGCGTGGCTGAGGATGATTATCACGATCATTAGAGCGACGAATTGTTCTGGTAGCGGAAGTCGCCAGACTTCCGATTCGGACCTTCGGCGGAACTCTGGCGAGTTCCGCTACGAAGCGCTACTGCTGCTGATGCCCGACTGTGACAATACCGGTGGTCGGTGCGGAGGGCATAATCGGTGTCGAGGGCAACACCTCTTTACCGGTGAGCGCTACGACCGTCTCTCTTGCCCGATCGCGGACGGCGACGTCTTTCTCATTGTTCGCAAGTTGTTGTGCGGCTGCGACGGCCGCTTCGGAGCCAGGGAAGTTCTTTAGCGAGCGCACGGCCGCCAAACGCACATCGCGGCCTTGGCTGCGTTCACGCTCGGACACATCAGCTTTCAGCGGTCGCCGTGCCACTTCGGCAACAAAACTGGCGGCTGCCGGCTGTTTGGTGTCGCCCAGCGCCGTTAGCGCCTGACTGCGGACCATGAACGCAAGCTCCGGTGACAGTTCATTCGCGCCCTCAAACGCACTTATGAGAGCCGGCACCGCCCGCGGATCTTGATATTTTCCCAGCGTGCGTATCGCTGCCATGCGGCACAGCGGCTGCGGCTCGCTGATCGCGGCTTTGGTCAGAATCTGCACGGCTTCGTCTTGCTCAACTTGGCCGCCGTTGCGTTGGCGTGGCTCGGTCAGACGTTGAAACGCTTTGGCTCGGGCATCACCATCTGTGCTGGTCTTGATCACCGACAATGGATCGGGCGGGTTGAAGACAGCATTGACGCTGAACTCGCGGCTGGTCACTTCGTCCCAGAAACCGGCGCAACCCGCCAGCCCGGCACAAGCCAAACCCGCTGCCACGCAACGCAGTTGCATAATCGTCATCGTCGCGTCTCCACAGGTTCCACAACCGGCCGGGCGATAGCATGATTGACTGCCCTTCGTCAAGCCGAACGATTATGAGAGAGGGGGCTGTTCCACACAGGGTATAATGCTGCGACAGCACTCCCGAATGTAGGGGCTTGGGGGAACAGCAATGAGTAGTGCAACGCTGGACGCCTACGGTGCCACCTGTCATACTGAGAAAGTTAGAAAAAATAGCTGGTGTGCGGGTTCCATGTTAGCAACGGATGCAAGTAAAGTCGCCAACCTGATCACGCGGCTGCGCCTCGTGGACGAAATCCGGCTGGCCGAGTGCGTTGACGAGTTGGAATCCGATCAGCAGTCGCCCGAAAACCTACTCAAAATCCTCGAACGCAAGGGCCTGCTCACGCCCTGGCAATCCAACAAGCTTCTCAAAGGCGACCGCGACGGCTTCTTCCTCGGCGGCTATCGCATTCTCTATCGCATCGCGGCCGGCAGCTTTGGCCGCGTGTTCCGCGCCGATGACCCCAACACGGGCACGATCGTCGCCGTGAAGGTGCTGCGCCGCAAGTTCAGTGAAGATAAACACATGGTGGACTTGTTTCACCGTGAAGGCAAAGTTGGCCAGACGCTGCACCATGCCAACATCGTCAACATCCTTGCTGTCGCTAAGGATCAGCCCACGGGCCAACATTTCATCGTCATGGAATTCGTTGAGGGCGGCAACCTCCGCGACATTCTCAAAATTCGCACAAAGATGATGCCGCTGGAAGCGGTCAAGATTCTCGAGGAGTGCGCGGCCGGCCTCGCTTGTGCCCATTCGCGCGGCCTGACGCATCGTGATTTGAAGCCGACCAACATTCTGATTTCCAGCCAGGGCGTTGCCAAGCTCGTGGACTTCGGGCTTGCGGAGATTGCCGGTGGGGCGGCAGAGAATGACCCGGAAATTGATCGCACCGTGGACTACGCCGGCCTGGAAAAGGCCACCGGCGTAAAAGCCGGCGACGTGCGCAGCGACATCTTCTTTCTCGGCTGCATCATGTATGAGATGTTGACGGGCCGAGCGCCGTTGACACCTACGCGCGACAAGAACGCCCGAATGAATCGTGGTCGCTTCGAAATGATGCCATCACTGTCGCCGGGCGAAGTGGAAGCGCCGTCATCGCTCTTCAAATTGCTGGAACGCATGATGGCGTTCCAACCGCACGACCGCTTCCAGACACCCGCGCAAGTTCACGAGGCTGTCCGCCGCGTGCAAAACGAGATGGAAGGCCACGCGACGGAAGTGATCGCTCCGACCGGGCCACGCACTGTGTTCGTGGTCGAAGGCGTCGAAAAGCTGCAAGACGCGCTGCGCGAAAAGCTGAAGGCCCTGAACTATCGCGTCCTCATCTCGCACGATCCAGCCCGGGCCGAACAGCGTTACCGCGATCAGCCATACCACGCCATCATTGTTGATGCCGGCACGGCGGGCGAAGATGGTCTGGCTGCGCTCAAGCGCATCATTCACATGTCCGACGACAACGGGTTGGCGCTCGCCGCTCTGGTGTTGCTCAGCGAAGAACAAGTCGATTGGGCGAAGGAACTACCCGATCACCGGGGCCTGGGTGTACTGGTTCGGCCAATCAATTTGCGTCAGCTTTACACAAAGCTCAAGGAACTCGACGCGGAGCCGGTGGCCAGTTGAGCACGCCTTCAGCGACCGCTAAATCGGCAAAGGATCGGGCCATCAGCCTGTTTCGCCGTGGCGACTACGTCGGCGCGGCCGCTGCACTTTCTGAACTCATCACGATTGGACCTTCAACTGCCGCTTTGTACTTTCAGCGTGGTGCGGCCCACTACAACGCCGGCAACGACATCGCCGCCGCCGCAGATTTCACC
>JANLTA010000709.1:0-12228 GCA_031362705.1 Gemmataceae bacterium
CGCGCCAACGCCGTGCTGAAGTACGTGCAGGCGCAGACCGCGGGCCGGCCGATGCAGTTTGAAGTCGTGGTCCATGACCCGATGGAAACCGGCCAACACGCCGCACCGGCTAACCGCTCGGTGCTGCTGAATCAGAACATAACGACCGGAAGCACCACGGTCACTTCGGCGGCCACTACGGCTGGCCAAGGCCAGTCCGGCGATAATGGCCGACAAGGAACTGGTGGCGGAAGCCGATAGGGCCTGCCACGCATGAAATCCAAGGATGGACCGACGGCGATTGTCGCCGCCGGTCCATTGCCGTTTGTGAGTTGCAACATGACCATCATCCGCTTAATCGTCGTCGTCATTGGACTCGCATTGGTCGTTCCGGTACCGGCGCACGCCGCCAACGATACGGCAGGTATTCATGCGCCGTTAGCCATGAATTGGGATTGCGATTGGGACGGCTTCAACAAGTTCTGGCGGACGCAACTCGGCAAGACCACGGGCGTCGTCGGTACAGCGGCTATGTTCGTGGGCATCGGCGCACTGATTATCTGTAGCGCGAAAAAGAAGACCTAACCGGCACGAGGAACCGACGTGGCTCCTACCCGTCACCCGAAATCCAGCGCTCTCGATTGGGATACTTCCGGCAGCCCGGAAGCGCCCAGCTCTCCGGAGACCATGCGCGAAGCCGGGATCAGCATGGCGCTGCTCACCGACTTGATCCTGCGCACGCTCTACCAGCGCGGGTCCATGCTGGGTCTGGATTTGGCCCGCTATCTCTGTTTGCCATTTAAGATCGTTGAAGAAGGCATTCGCTTCCTCAAAGACGAAAAGTGCATCGAAGTCACGGGCGGCGAGATCATTGGCCGCGTCAGCTATCGCTTCGCGCTGACGGACCTGGGTCGCGAACGTGCCCATGACGCCATGAAGCAATGTGCCTACATCGGCCCCGCGCCGGTGCCGCTCGAAGACTTCATCGAGCAAACGTATCGTCAAACTGTGACGGGAATCTCCTGTACGCCGGAAGGCATTCGCGGCCCGTTTGCCCACCTCGTATTGCCGGAATCGATGTTCTCCGCACTTGGCCCGGCCATCATCAGCGGCAAGAGCGTGTTCATTTACGGCCCGCCCGGCAACGGTAAGACCGCCATGGCCCGCGCCATTGGCGAGTACATGAACCAACAGGGCGGCTCGATCTATCTGCCACACGCTTTTCTTGCCGAGGGCAGCATCGTCACCGTGTTCGATCCCTCGGTCCATGTCCTCGACGACGAACGCGGCTCCACGGATGAATCAGCCGACTTCCGCGTTCGTGAGTTACTGGTCACGCACACCGTGGACGCCCGCTGGGTGAAAGTCAAACGGCCGGTTATTGTCACCGGCGGCGAACTCAACCTCGAAATGCTTGACTTGCGCTACAACCCGTCGGCCAATTACTATCAGGCGCCGTTGCACGTCAAAGCCAACGGCGGCGTGTTCCTGATCGACGACTTCGGCCGGCAACTCTGTAGCCCTAAGGAGTTGTTGAATCGCTGGATTTTGCCGCTCGAAGATCGCCACGACTTCCTGACACTTTCCAACGGCAAGAAGTTCCAGATTCCCTTCGAGCAATTGATCCTGTTCTCCACCAACCTGGATCCCAAAGACCTGGTGGACGACGCATTCCTTCGCCGTATTCGCCACAAGGTGCAAGTCCACGCCCCGACGCGCGATATATACGAGAAGATCTTCAACAACTCGGCCAAACGGCTCGGCATGACGCCCTGCCCCGAGGCGATCGATTACCTGTACGAACGTTACTACGAGCAGGGCCGGTCGCCGCGTGCTTCCGATTGTCGGGATTTGCTGGAGATCGTGCAGTCGATATGCCGATTTAAGCGCCAGCCGGTCCAACTCACCCGCGAGATCATTGCCGAGGCTGCCTCGACATTTATCGCGGAGTTCTAAGATCGGCCCGGCGCAGGACGCGCCGCGGGGGATTTGATCATGGACGGTCGCACCTGGCCCGCTCGTCGGGCCGCTCTTATTTTGTTAGCCACACTCGTCGGCTGTCAATCCACCAAATCCGGTGGGCCAATGCTATCGCAAAAACCCCCGGCCATGTATCGCCCGGAAGCCGGTGAATCCACCGTCACCCGCGCGGTATCAACAAGTGATTACAACAAGAAGGAGCCGGTCAAAGCGTCCACACTCGTGGCCGTCGGTTCGTATCGCGAACAACTGGCCGCCAATCCCGACTTAACTTTCGCCGAGGCGGAACAGATTCGCGCCGGCGCCCGTGCCGCTTACCATGATGCGTTGAAAATCGATCCGAAGTGCGCGGCTGCTTACATCGGCCTGGCCAAATCCTATGTGATCATCGAAGACGCCGCACAGGCGTATGCCATGTACGATAAGGCGCTCGTGCAGGTGCCCAACGAGGCATCGGTGTGGTACGAAAAAGGCATGACCCACGCCCGCTTCAAGGATTGGGATGGTGCCGTTGCCAGCCTCACCCGCGCATCGGCGATTGACCCCGACAACCGCAACTACAAGCGTGCCATCGGCATGACCCAGGCCCGCGCCGGCAAGTTCAACGAAGCCTTCGCCTCGCTGAAGCCGTGCATGAAGGAAGAAGAGATTCACTACAATCTGGCCCGGATGTCAGTACACTTGGAACGGCCCGACGTGGCCCGCGAATACCTGGCGCTCTCCATCAAAGCACACCCGACCTATATGCCAGCTCACGAAATGATCTCCGAGATGAACAAGTCGAATCCCGTGCAACAAGCCGGATACCAACAGCCGGCCACCACACCCAACGTGCAAATCGGCGGGATTGAGTAACTTCAGCAATCAATGAACTCGTTGGGCGCCGACCACTTGTCGGCGCACCAGATACTCCGTCAGCGTTTGTACCAACGGCTTCGTTGTGTCCATCAGTACATAGTCAATGCGATTATTTTCGCAGCCGCGCCGCAGCTTATCCAGGAACGTTGAGATCGTCCGCAAGTATGCGGGCCGAATCATGTGCGGCCGGGTCATCAGTTCTTCCGGTAGCTCCATGCCGAGAAACCGCACGTTGCCCGTAAACGGAAACGTCAACTCGTCGCCGTGCATGATGTGAAACAGCGTGACTTCATGCCCGCGAAAACGCAGATGCTGCAGCCCGGTCAACACGGCATCCGGTTCGTCAAAACAATCCGAAATCAGAAACACGAGGCCACGCCGCCGTGTCTGCCCGGCAATCTCGTGCAACACATGGGCAATTCCCGTACCTTCGATCGGCTTCGTCGTCGCCAGTGTCTCCAGCACCTTTTGCAAATGCCCCGGCTGAGCGCTGGCCGGCAAGCGATCGCGCCAACTGCTGGCAAACACGCCCAGCGATGCGCTATCGCGCTGACGAATCACAACATGGGCCAACGTCGCCGCCAGCACCTTGGCAAATTCAAGTTTGATCGTTGGCCCGTACCCATATGCCATCGACCGGCTCGCATCCAATAACAGATGCCCCGCAAAGTTCGTCTCCTGCTCGTATTGCTTGACGGTGTACCGCTCTGTGCGGGCGTAACTCTTCCAATCAATGTGCCGCACATCGTCGCCAGGAACATACTCCCGATGCTGAACAAACTCGACGCTGAATCCACGAAACGGACTGCGATGATCGCCGACGCGCAACCCCTCGACCACGCCGCGCGCGGCCAAGCCAAGGGCTTGGGCTTTGCTCAATACCTCGGCTTCGATCTTCATACGCTTAGGCCGCTTGATTCTTCGGCACCGCGGCCAACAGTTTTTCAACAACACGATCCGGTGTGACACCTTCGGACTGCGCCGCAAAGTTCAACACGAGCCGATGCCGCAGCACCGGCGGCGCGACGGCCGCCACATCATCGGCAGCGACATGAAAACGACCGTTCAAAATAGCATGAGCTTTCGCGGCGAGAATGAGATTGAGACTGCCACGTGGGCCGGCACCCCATGTCAACCATCGGTTGGCGAACTCCGCGGCTTCCGGTGTGTTGGGCCGTGTCATGCGTGTCAGCCGTTTGGCATAGGCAAACACGTGATCCGCCACCGGCACCCGGCGAATCAGTGATTGCAGCCGCAGGATGTCGTCGCCGTGCAGCACCTTGTCCACGGTCGGTTGCACGTCGGCTGACGCCAACCGCATGATCTGGTCTTCCTCATCGCCCGTCGGGTAATCTACCTTCACGAGAAACAGAAAACGATCCAGTTGCGCTTCGGGCAGCGGATATGTGCCTTCCTGCTCAATAGGGTTTTGCGTCGCCAACACGAAAAACGGCGACGGCATCGGGTGATCGACGCCGCCTATCGAAGCTTTGCGCTCCTGCATCGCTTCCAACAGCGCCGCCTGCGTCTTCGGCGGTGTGCGGTTGATCTCATCGGCCAGCACAATGTTGGCGAACACCGGCCCGGGGAAAAACTTAAACATGCGCTGGCCGGTCGCCGGGTCGTCCTGAATGACCTCGGTGCCCGTGATGTCCGATGGCATCAAGTCCGGCGTAAATTGAATTCGCTTGAAGCTTAGGTCTAGCGCCTGGGCCAGCGTGCTGACCATCAGCGTCTTGGCCAATCCCGGCACACCCATAAGGAGCGCATGTCCGCGACAGAAGATCGCGATCATCAACTGATCCAAGACGGCATCCTGCCCGACGATCGCCTTACTCATCTCTTTCCGCAACTTGCGATGGGCCGCCCGCAGTTGTTCGACCAGTTCGACATCATTCATGGGAATACCGATTCAACAAGGAAACGAAACCGTTCTGCCAATATGGGTCCGACGCGAGAGTATTCAATATACAGGCCGATCTACTTCTTGAGCCGAATGTCGAACTGGAATTCCCGGTCGCCGTATTCAATGCCCATCTGCAATGTACCCAAGCCGCGCACCCATTCGACGAACTGGGCGGCTTCTTTCTTCGCCCCTTCCACGGACATCGCGCGATCCAGGATAATCTGTGTCATCATCTGATCTTCGAAGGCCTTAATCAAAGTCGCCGCACCGGCTGCGTACGCTCGCATTTGCGTCGTCTTGGGACTGCCGGCCGCTTCGGGTTTCTGCAACAAGTCTACTAGTTCGCGGCCAAGTTCAACGGTCGAAGCCACGAAGAACTGATTCCCCACTTTGGCGAAGCACGGGCTGATATTGAAGCGGGCGTTGGTGGTGTCATTGGCCAGCGTGCCATCTTCGGGAAAGCGATACGTCACGAGTTTCACGTCGCCGATTGTTTCTTCTTTGTATTTCAGTTTCGCTTGTGAGCCAACAGCGAACGCCGTTGCCCGCAGGATGGCATTCATAGCCGTCGAAAAATCGTTGCTGCGCAAATCGCTGACAAAGGCAATCGCCGGTTGCATTTGGTCCGGCTGCTTGGCATAACCCACCTTGGCTTGATGCACGGCAACAAAGCGATGATGCGTGCCGACGCTCGTCAACACGTCGGCGAGCTTTCGGCCGCCAAGAAAGCTGCCCAGTCGTTTGTCCGCACCTTCGATTTCCTTTCGCGTGGACTCCACCAGCAACTTCTCGCGATCCGACCACACCTTGCCGAGGTCCAGAAAGAAGCTCATCGAAAACAACACGCCATTGGGTTCCAATAGAGGTAACGATGCGGCCTGCCCTTCCGGTGGCAAATGCAATGCAAGTCCATTTGGCGTAGCGTCGCGCCCGGCCGGCATACGGATCGCTGTACGGAAGCCATTGTTGTCAATTGGGTATGTGCCGATGGCCACATAAGGCGACTTGCCCAGGACATCAGTGATCCCCTGAAACAGCGCTAACTGGCCGATGTCGCCCTTCGGGTACTTGTATGCGTCCTTGGCGTCGGGCATTTCGTGCAACCGCGTCGTATTGCCAAATAGCCAGAACGACGGATTGGCGGGCAGTAGTTTTCGCGCCGCATCAGTGTGGCCAGTGCCCGCCAAGCTTTCGTGAGCGCCATTGATGTAGAGGTCGATCCCAGCTTTGACGGCTTCGGCCTTGTTGCTGAAAAACAACACCGGACCACACACGGCGGCGAACGCATCCTTGCCGAGTTGATAGCCCGTGTAGCCGCGATATTCGACCGAGCCGAATTTGACCGCTGACTCGTTCCGTTCCAATTCTTCCTTGGCAACTTCAATGACCAGCTTCACCGTTTTTTGCAACAGGGCTTCGTTAGTGGACTTCGCCACGAATAACACTGGCGAGTTGTCACCATCGAACCGAATGGCGACACACGCTCCGCCACCGGCCAACGTGTCCAATAATTCCGGCCACGACTTACCGAGTGCCTTTTCGTAGTAGCCAATCAGATTGATGAACTGTTTCGTGTTCGTGGATTCGAGTTGTTCCTTCGCCGCGGAGAACGTTGTGAGCTGGCGGAACGGCTCGAAACGCTTTATGGCTTCCGCAAGTTGTCGCGGGCGATCCACGATCAGGGCTGCATCAGCCTGCTTCGGCACATATCGCAATACATCCGATGGGTCAGACGCCGCAGCGAAAACCGGCCAACTCAACACCAGTAATAGCGACTTTCGAAAAACGCACATCGGCACGGCCTCCCGCAAATGAACAGTGATTTTACCGCGCCGCGGCATCCACGGTTTCAGAAACCAGTTGTCCACACCGCCGGCCGGGGCTATCACCTACTGCACCATGTTAAACAACCGCCGCCAGTTTCTCGCCGCCACCGCTGCGGTGGCCGTCGCGCCGACCGTTCGTGCCTTTGAAGATAAGCCGCCGCGCCGGCCCAATCGCATCGGCGTCTCCACCTACTCGTTCTGGCAGTTCAAACGCCATGAAGACCTGCGCGACATCGATAAGTGCATCGAGCTGGCCCACGAAATGAGCTTCGATGGCGTCGAGATTCTACACGTGCAGATGACCGATGAATCCAACGCCGCCTTGCAACGGCACAAGCGACGTGCGTTTTCGCTCGGCCTTGATCTGATGGGCTTCTCGACGCACCAGACGTACCTCGATCCCGACCCGGCCGTGCGCAAGAAAAACATCGATCTCACCATTCGCCAAATCGAGCTGGCTTACGCATTGGGCATTCCCACCATGCGCGTCAACACCGGTCGATGGGGCACCAGCAAAGACTTCGACACGCTGATGGCCAACCGCGGCATCGAGCCGACCAAGCCCGGCTTCACCGACGACGATGGCTTCGGCTGGGTGATCGACAGCCTCGGCCAATGCACGAAGACTGCCGAGAAGTGCGGCGTGTGCCTGGGCCTCGAAAACCACTGGGGTCTTGGCCGCACACCGGAGGGTGTCGTCAAGATTGTCAAAGCGATCAACTCGCCGTGGCTGCAAGTCACGCTCGACACTGGCAATTTCCTCGAAGACCCGTATGACCGCTTGGAAATGATCGCGCCCTATGCCGCGCTGGTGCAGGCGAAAACCTACTACGGCGGCGGCCTGTGGTACAGCCTCGACCTCGACAACGACCGGATCGCCAAGATGCTCGCCAAACACAACTACCGCGGCTATATCTCACTCGAATTCGAGGGTAAAGACGACCCGAAACTGGCCGTTCCACGCAGTCTTGCGATGCTTCGCAAGGCTTATGCCTGATGAAAATGTGGTACAATTGACGCCATGACGACAACCGATGTTTACACCGAATTAGTAGACGCGATCCTCGCGGTCGCCGATCCGGAAATGATTGTCCTGTTCGGGTCCCGCGCACGGGGGGATGTCCATGATGATTCGGACATCGATTTGATGGTCGTGGCGGAAAAAGACAAATGGCGGATACAAAGTAAGAGGTTGGAAACGGTGCGCTTGCAGTCAGCGCTACCGGATATCGACGATCCCGTGGATTTGCTGCTTTATACTCCGAAAGATATGGCGGAATGGCGGGATTCATTGAATCACATTATCGGTGACGCATTTCGCGAGGGGCGCGTGCTCTATGAGCGATGTTCAAACCGCTCGTAAATTTCGAGCCTTTGCCGCACGGGATTTGCGAGCGGTGCATGCGATATTGTCGCCAGCACCGATCGCGGAGGATATTGCCGACGAGATTGTCGGCTTTCATCTACAACAAGCCGTCGAAAAACTGCTAAAAGCTTGGCTGGCGGCGAGGGGCCACCACTTCCAGCGAACTCACAACTTGATTCGACTGTTCAACGCGCTTGCAAGGATTGGCGAGTCTGCCGAAACGTTTCGCGGGCTTGTGGAACTGAATCCATTTGCCGTGGAATTGAGATATGATTTGATGGATGAATCGGACGTTCCACTCGATCGGCGACGACTCCTCAACCAAACACAATCGCTTTTCGATTGTGTGAATGCCATTGTCGAAGGCACCAATCTCGATTCGATTAGCTCGTAGCAGAAATCACTCAAGGCATTCGATCCCATCCTCGCCCCGGGCATTTGCTCGTGAGTCATATCGCCCGCCTGGGGCTTGCCCGATTTTCCTGCAGTCCATCGGCTCCGCTGGTCGATTCCCTAACGGTTCGGCCCCGGGCTTCCGCCCGGAGGGTTCGCGCACGTCCCGGTCATGGACGCTGGGGAGAGGGGCGCAAGGATGTTCCGTTTTCTTGGTCGCATGGCCGTTCGCCATGCCGGCATCATCTGTTTTGCCTGGGCCGGCCTGGCCATTGTCCTCACGTTGATTGCCCCGTCCTGGCGGGCCAAGGCGCAGGATGATGACATCCACTTTTTGCCCGCCCAAACGCCAAGCGTCCGTGCCCATCAACTTCTTGAACAATCGTTTCCCCAGGATGTGTCCGCAAGCCGGGCACTGTTCTGCATCGAACGAACCGAATCGCCACTTACAGCCGCGGACCTCACACTCGTGGATCGGCTCAGTTCCACGGTGCAAACGCTGAAGCGCGACGAACCCGCGCTGCAAATCAACGGCGTGACATCACGCAAGACACCGGTGCTTGGCCATCGCTTCGTCAGCAAAGATGGCCATGCCACCCTGATACAAGTTGCGCTGGCGACGCCATACCTGGCTAATCAAACCCGGCTCACTGTTGATCGCTGCGAAGAAATTATGCGTGCCGAGTTGGCGGCCGCAGGCCCTAGCGCTCCGAAAATGTATGTCACTGGCCCGGCGGGAATTGGCCGCGACTTGGTCACCGCCGGCAACGATAGCCTCGATCACACCACCATAGCCACCATCATTCTGGTCATCGGCGTGTTGCTGCTGGTTTACCGCGCACCGCTGTTGGCCTTGGTCCCGCTCGTCACCATCGGCGTCTCGGCATGGGTCGCGCTGCAACTACTCGCTCTGGCGACGCTGATCCCCGGCGTCCATCTTGTGAATGTCAGTCAGGTGTTCGCCATCGTCATTCTCTTTGGTGCGGGCACGGATTACTGCCTATTCCTGATTGCCCGGTATCGCGAAGAGTTAGAAAAGGGCAAGTCCACCGAGGCCGGCGTGCGTATCACCGTCGCCGCCGTTGGCGAAGCGCTCGCCGCCAGCGCCGGCACCGTCATTTGCGGACTCGCCATGATGGGCTTTGCCGACTTCGCCAAGATTCGCAGTGCCGGCCCGGTCATCGCACTCGCATTGGCCGTTGGTCTTGTTGCATCGTTAACACTCACTCCGGCACTGTTGCATCTCACCGGCCTTGCCGCGTTCTGGCCCGGCAAGATCGCCGTTCGTCAACCCGGTGTGCGACGGCGCACTTTCTGGGGTCAAGTCAGCAAGTTCGTCGCCCGCAAACCCGGTCTGGTGTGGGTCAGCACGTTCGCCTTGCTTGCACCATTCGCCACGCTGGGCTTACTCGTGAAGCCCACGTTCTCTCCGGTCGGCGATCTCACGCCCTCATCCGGCAGCATGGTCGGATTGGAAGTCATCAAGACTCGTTTCTCGGCCGGCGAAACCGGACCCATCACCGTGTTGCTCGCCAGCGACACTGATTGGGAAACCGATGCGGGCTTGAATCTGTTGCGTTACCTCAGTCAGGGCATCACACGCCTAGACAACATTGCCGAGGTGCGGAGCTTCACCCAGCCGCTGGGCAGGCCACAGGACTTCTCCAAAGTCGGCGATTTCACCAAACTCCTCGGCAAGGCCGACCCGAACGCTCAGGCCCGCGATCATTACTTGTCCAAGACCATTGCTGAGACACAGCGCCATGTTGCCCGGATCGACATCGTCCTGAAGTCCGACCCGTTCAAGCCGGAAAGCTTGGCCACGCTGGCCATGATTGATCATTGGATGAACGAGTTCTTGCCGCAAAACACTGCTAAAGTTGGCCCCGTGCGTTCCGAACTGACCGGCGTCACCGTACACACCCGCGATCTCGCCAACATCATTGAGCATGACCGCACCAAGGTCAACCTGCTCGTATTGGCTGGCGTGTTCGTGATTCTGCTGGTGCTTGTCCGACAACCGTGGCTCGCGGCGTACTTGCTCGCAACTGTGCTGTTCAGTTACTTCGCCACGCTCGGCGTCACGTCGCTGTTCGCCGCCGTGTGGACTGGTAAGCCGTTGGGTCAAATCGAATGGCGGGTGCCGTTCTTCCTGTTCACGATTCTGGTCGCCGTCGGCCAGGATTACAACATCCTCATGGTCAGCCGTGCCCTGCAGGAACGCAAACGCCACGGTGCCATCAAAGGTATTCGCCGTGGCTTAGCCAAGACTGGCGGCACCATCACCGCTTGCGGCGTCATCATGGCCGGCACCTTCGCCACCCTCATGCTCGCCGGCTTGGGCACGCTGGTACAAATCGGCTTCGCTCTAGCCGTCGGCATCCTGATGGACACGTTGCTCATCCGGCCATTGTTGGTCCCCGCATTCCTATTGATGATGTGGAAAGATGAAGAAGGCACCGCAGTGGTCGCCGCTCCGCAAGTGCGATTGCATGAAGCAGCGTAAGACTTGGGTTTAGTCGGTTCCGGTTCCTTCCCCCCTTGTGGGGGAGGGTTAGGGTGGGGGGTTTTGCGGCTAGTATCTCGCGAGGTTCTACCCCCACCCCAGCCCTCCCCCACAAGAGGGGAGGGAGCAATACGCTACACGAGTATGAGACACCCTCAAGTCTTCTTTGTGTTTCCTCTGTGCCTTTGTGGTTTTCTTAAAGAGAACCACAAAGGCACAGAGGGCACAAAGACCACACAAAGAAAACCACGTTATGCACAATCGCACTCGTGAACAAAATGCGGTATCAGCACGTCACATCAGAAAATGCGCTTTTCACGGCATGAATCGCTGAGATCTTAGTAAACTGTCGGCTGAAGCATTTCGACACGGAGTTTCCCGGGGATTCGCCGATGACGCGTAGCTCCTTCGTGTGCGAAAACTGTTCGGCAAAGATCCACTATGCGGCCGAGCAAGCCGGCCGCAAAGCGAACTGTCCACGCTGCCGACATGGATTCGTCATCCCTGTCGTAGAAACGGCTGCACCCGAAAACGAAGTCACCACTGTCGCCAAACAGGAACCGGAAAACCTCTGTGCCGGCTGTGGCAAGAAAATCAAAGCCGGCGTCTCCCGCTGCAAACGCTGCCGCGAAGAAGCCAAGGCCACGCTGGCAACACGCATAGGCCACGAAACCCGTCTCGAAGACGCCTACACCAAGCAAGCCCGTTTCCTGGCCTCCGATCCGCGTGCAGGTTCATTCCCTCACGTATTGCACCTCATCGCGGTCGTATTCACCGGCGGCCTGTGGTTCCCCTTCTATCTCCGCAGCTACCTGCGATGGAAGGCCTGACGTGATGTGGCAGCGCGACACGAAAGCACCCGACCGCTCCGCGTGTATGCCACGACGATTTGACCGCCTCTTCGGCCCCGGAGCGGGCGACAGCCTTCAACCCAGGCAAGCGCAGCGCCGGCATTGGTAGCGATAACTTCAGTTGCCAAGCGCCTGAAGGTGCGACATCATCCGTGCTCGATCCGGCTTTGGTATTAAGCCCCGAAGGCGGCGGCATAACTTAGCCCAGGGCAAGCGCAGCGCCGCCCTGGGTAGCGACATTATTTTTGCCAAGCCCTGCAGGGACGAGACGATCCGAACTCGTTCCGGCTTTGGTATTAAGCCCCGAAGGCGGCGACATAACTTAGCCCAGGGCAAGCGCAGCGCCGCCCTGGGTAGCGACTTATTGCCAAGCCCTGAAAGGGCGACACAACTTCATGGCCGTGCCGGCACCGACACGATCGGAGATTGCCAGGAGACCGGCAGCAACTTCAGCGGTTGCTTGACCAGCGGCCGTTCGCCGAATTCGAGCGGCTCTTGGACTGCAGCCAGCGGCGCGGAGTGCGATGTCGGCGGCTTGTACTGCAAAAATGCGAAGTAGCCCA
>JANLTA010000729.1:0-2659 GCA_031362705.1 Gemmataceae bacterium
CAATTCCGGATCCCGCCGCCGCGCCCGCTGTCCCATGGTGCCAACCCTCAGTGTGTTGGCCTCCAAGTTAATCATTTAGCCGGCGCGAATGCCAGACGCCGATTCAGCGGACGCTTACAGAAATTCCGGAATCTGTCGACAGTACGCTCGCGGGCCCTGCGTAACATGTGCTTGAGTTTGGCGAATGCTAGCTCGATGGGGTTGAGGTCGGGACCGCATGGCGACATACAGTGTCGCACGGATGGCGTCGATCGCGGTCCGCACGCCGACTTCGTTCGGCCTAGGAGGCGTCTCATTGGTTGCCAGCCCTTCATTATTCCAGTGGCGTTTTGGCTTAGACTCATTAAATGCCATGATGCAGTCAAGTTGACGCCCTTTGTGTGACCGTCCACGCCACACGGCCCTCTGAACCGCCTGAAAAACCATAGTCTGTGGGGTTTTGTCCATTGGTTCGTGGGCCGTCTGTTTATTGTGTCTCCTTTTGCGGAAGACTCGATCGACCAGTGCTTTGACATAAAATTCTCCATCTTGTTGTCCGCAGACGCTGTCCTGATTCGGACACGCGTAACGCCGTCGCCAAGGCCGCCAAATCAGCCACCGCATCGCGGTAAGCACCGCTTTGCCGCCGAATCTCCTTGACCTCAACCGGCATCAGACCGGCCTGTTGCTCCAACAGTCTTAATGCAGCCCCGCGAGTCACGCTCTTGTGCTGCTTCGAATCCCCCATCAGGATGACCCGAGCATCGTATTGCCGAGCTAGCTCAAACGTTTTTGCCAAGTCTCGGGAGCCAACAAGGCCCGCTTCGTCGATCCATAAGACGCCATCCTGCAACCGTTGCTGAAACTGTTGGTCGATCAGCAGACGTTGTAAAGTGTCAGCATCGTCAAATCCAGCCTCGCGTAGCACTCCGCGGGAGGCCTGTGCGGTTGGTGCAACCATGACCACCGATTTGCCGGTAGCCCGTATTGCGTCCACCGCCTCTTGTGTGAGGGTCGTCTTGCCGGTACCGGCTAGGCCGCGAATGATCGTTACCCGATCGGTAGTTTCAAGGACGTGGTTCACCGCCGCTTTTTGACCAGCGTTGAGCCAATCGCGACCAATCACATGACCGGGGACCAACGGCTGGAAACTTGCCCGACCGTGGCGAGCGAACGCCAGCATGGAATGTTCTTCGCCAAGCACTTCACGGGTTGAGGCTAGTTTGTCCCCTTCTCTCGCCCGCCGCAGGATGCCATGTCCTGTTAGCTCCTTGTGGACTTCATCGACGCTTGCGGTCCCAACGCTGTGCCGCAAGGCTGTCTCAAGCAGGCGTTTCTCGGGCACGACAGCATCGCGTTCAAAGACGTGCTGGACCGCATGATCCATCGCAGCTGCCGCAGTTATTCGTGGGTCGCCGGCACTTACGGCCGTTTCGCGATTATGGACCTGATCGACGCGCGTGCGATCGGCGTCGGTCAACTGTCCCCACCATAAGTCTTGCAGTTCCTGTCCTGAATACTGAGTCGTTTTCTTCTCGCGGGTCGCCGCCCCGAGTTCGTTCATACGTTCCGGCGAGATGATGCCCAACTCTTTGGCCCGTTCCTTTATCTTGCGGGTCCGTTTCGAGAACCGTTCAAGCAATTGCGATGAGAGTCCGGCCACTTCCCAGAAGCGACCGCGACGGTTGACGCCGTAGCCGAGGTCTGCCATGCGCTTGGCCAATCGCGAATGAAACAGGGCTTCCCAATAGTTGGAATCACGTTTGATTTGCCGGAACTGTCCGGCTTTCCATTGCTTTTCCACCGGGTCACGGGAAACATTGAACGTAAAACAGTGGGCATGCAACGACGGATCGGCGATGCCGCCGACCGGCCTTGCCGTAAAATGAATGAACTCACCGTAGACCAGATTGCGGGACTCCCGGTTGGTGTCGCGTCCGCCCTTGCGTACACGGACCATCATGTCGTTTTCGATGTCCCGCATGGTTTCGTTGACTGAAGTCCTAAACGCTTCCAAGATGCCCCGGTCGCGGTAAAGCCCGTACAGCAACGACACACCCTTCGGTGCGTTAAAGTTGAAATCATAGCCGCAGGTTCGATCATCCCGGGTGCGACTGGTTAACGGTTCACCCGTTTCCGGATGACGGTGAACGCGGCGTATCCTTCTTGCCATGCGAAATCGTGCTGGCCAATGATGTCATGCACCCAAATCGAAGTGGCCTTCTTCAACTCGCGCATGAAATCCGCCAGGCAATGCGTGGCTTTAAGGCCAACCAATAGATGAACGTGGTCGGCGACGCCGCCGATGCCTTGCGGAAATCCATCGAGGCGGGCCACCGTACCGCCCAAGTATTCGTGGAGTCGAGTGCGCCACACGGAATCGATATTGGGTGTGCGATTTTTTGTAGCGAAAACAAGGTGGTAATGCAGGCTCAGGTAGGTTGAGGCCACCGGCGAAAACTCCGAGATGAGTTTGAAGGAATGGGGCTGCGACCCCCTCGGGGGTCGATGATATGAGATGAATCGCAAACCGGTGGTGTCGCTGCGCTCAACCACCGGCTGGTATATTCACTGCTCCACTCTGTACCCACGGGGAAATGGGTGGTGGAATCGGAACCTCTTCGGAGATGAGACCGTCCGCGGCTGGGCATTCAAATGCCGTCCATTAGTCAGGTCCTCC
>JANLTA010000763.1:0-1788 GCA_031362705.1 Gemmataceae bacterium
TACGCCGACGGCGGCCAATGTGATGATCGTTGCTTTGACTTTCGTTATCCACATGGCGTGTAGCACTCCTTGAGTGAGAGTTAATACTGTCGGGGCGAGAACAGCGCTGGGTAGCGCCACCTTCGCGGCCAACGCGACGACCGAACTGGGCAAGGCCGCACCGGCGGCTTCACCCGTCAAACCGGCGGTTAAGCCGGCGATGCTGATGGCGTAACCTCGGCGCGTCAATCCGTGACGCAGTTTCTCCCGAGCAGCGGCCAATCGGCTGAGTACCGTGCCGCGCGGGCAGCCAAACTCCCTAGCCGCATCATCCGCAGTGCGGCCATTGAGATAGCAAGCAATCACCGCCAGCCGGCAGCGATCAGGCAACTTGTCAATCTCTTCATCAAGCACGGTGCGTAATTCAGACCACTGAGCATCCACCGCCGGATCCGCAGAACCTGGCTTTTTGCCCGCGACCGCCGCTTGCGGCTTAGCGCGTAACGCCGTCCGCAGCGCCACGCGATACAACCAGCCGCCAATCGCCGCATGATTCCGCAGCGATCGCGCCTTCCTCGCCAAGGCGAGAAAAGTCGCCTGAAACGCATCCTCGGCGGCATGTCCATCGCGCAACACACGCCGGGCGACGCCGTAGACCATTGGGCCATGCCGCCGCACCAGCGTCTCAAACGCGGATTCACTTTTGGCATCGACGTATTGCCGCACCAGGTCACCGTCGGGCGCGCTGTCAGCGCCCGTGGTGGCGACCTTGCGAAAATAGTCGAGCATACCGGCGATGCCGCGATCGTTCATTCACGGTCCTCGCTCAATAAGAGCCGAGCCAACCCGATTTGATGCGCGCAATTTTGCCAAAAACAATCTATCGGTACTTCCGCACCAACAATACGATCGCCCCAACGAACGCAAACGCCGCCGGCAGGGCCACCAAAGCGCCGTCCCGCCACAAGCGTGCACGCCGCTCGCTCATCGTCACACGCGGGTATTGCCATTTGCGCTCGTCGTGCGGCAGCCTCTCATCGCGGCTCATGAGCCAGTTGCACGTCAACAACAGCAACTGCTCCTTGGCCGGCGACAGTTCGGTGCCGACGAATATACCGCCGTGACCTAAGGCCGCCACACGCAGCGGCACGGATTGCTTTTTGGTCGCGTAGCCATCGGTCGGGACCAGCGACTGCGTGGCCAATTGCATTGGCTCGCCGCCGAGTGCCGAAGTTGTAATTGCCGCGCTGGCAGTGGCGGCCGGCTGGTGGTCGCCCAGCCACTCGGCCGGCACGGTCGTTTCCACGGCGATGCCAATCGGGAACGGCCCGCGCGTCTCGGCGTCGCGGGTGCCAAACATCGGGCTATCGGGTTTGGTCGGCTCGTAGCGCGGCGTCTTTTCGCGCGACGGGAACGGGTCCGGCTCGTTCCAACTCTCGGCGTCGGCGTACAGGAATTCGGCAGCTTGCTGCGACGCTCCACGCACGGGCACAAAATACACGGGCCGCGGATGGCGTAGTTTCAGCTTGTCCAACTTGTCGGTGGACCCTGCCGCCCCGGCCACGATCTTCAAGCTGCGCGAAATGGCATTGGGCGAATGGGCAGCTGTTTCATCGGCTTCGATGCCTCGCTTCACGGCAGGCCTATCGAACAGTACAGGCGGAATCTCGACATCCTCGCCCGTGGCCAATAGGCTCGTCCTACGTTGGGAAAAAGCCTTCGCTTCCGAGTTGAATAGAATGGTCTGATTCCCAAAGACGATGCCGAGTTGCGCCAGCAACGGTTCGATGGTGTCTGGCGCTGTCGGTG
>JANLTA010000800.1:0-10089 GCA_031362705.1 Gemmataceae bacterium
CAAGGCCCGCATTCTTATCTGCCACGGTGCCGAGGACACCTTTATCGCGGAGAAAGATTGTCAAGAGTTCCGCGCGACCTTGAGCAAAGCCAAAGTCGATTATCAATTTCACTACTTTGGCGGTGTCAAACACAGTTTCACGGTTCCCCATGCCGAAGACGCTGGTGTTGGTGGCCTGCAATACGATGCCGCCGCCGACAAGCGCTCATGGCAAATGATGCAGGACCTGTTCAAAGAAGTATTTGGGAAGTAGTCCCGGGTCCGAGTCGACTGTTGCTGATTGCTATGGCTCCCGTTCCCCTCATTGTCCCGGAGTTTCTTGATGCCATCCGGCGGAGCGGCTTGCTTGCGCCGCCGGAGTTGTCAGCGGCCGTGGCGCTGGCAACGGAACGAGATCGCGATTCATCGCCGGCGCTGGCGGCAGCATTGGTGCGTCAAGGAAAGTTGACCACGTTTCAAGCCCGCAAGTTACTGGCCGGAATCAGCAAAGGAATGGTGCTCGGACCGTATCGCATTCTCGCCCCGCTCGGCAAAGGCGGCATGGCGAAGGTGTATTTGGCTCGGGATGCGCGGGCCGATCAACTCGTCGCGCTCAAGGTGATGCCGCCACATTGGGCGCGTGAAGAACAACGCCTGCTATTGCGTTTTCGTCGTGAAATGGATTTGTGCAATGCACTGACCCACCCGAGCATTGCACATGCCTATGAAGCTGGAATTGAAGGCGATGTCCATTACATTGCACTTGAGTACGTTCCTGGCATGACGCTTTCGAAAACGGTATCCACAGGTGGACCGTTGCCGGCCGATGTTGCGGCGCGAGTATTTTCCGAAGCTGCTGACGGCTTGGCCCATGCGCATGAACGTGGGTTGATCCATCGCGACATCAAGCCCTCGAACCTGATGATAACGCCCGCTGGCCATGCCAAGCTACTGGACTTGGGTCTTGCGTTGCGCAGCGGCGAAGAAGGCGATGCAACGGTGATTGGCGGCAAGGGCTACGTCGTCGGCACGATGGACTATGTATCACCGGAACAAACGCGCAATGCCGCCACGGTGGACTTTCGCACGGACTTGTACAGCCTCGGCGGCACTTTATTTTACGCGCTGACAGGTCGCCCGCCGTTTCCGGGTGGAACATCGCTGGAGAAGATCAAACGACAGCGGCAGGAATCGCCACCGCGAGTCGAAGAATACAACATGAATGTCCCGACGGGGCTGGCCGAGATTGTCAATCAGCTTCTGTCGAAGAAAGCTGATGACCGGCCGCCGACGGCGATTGCCGTCCGCGACCGGCTCCGCAAATGGGCAGCCCCCGCGGTCGGACCTGACAATCCCGGCGACACGCAACGAATCCTCGCCGCGATCACGACCAGCCCGGTTGCCGACGAAGAACCCTCGTCATTGCCGACCCGCACCCGCTACGATTGGTCAGTTTGGTTCGTCGTGACAGCGGGGATGGTCGTTGGCCTAATGTTGGTGGTGCTCGTCCTGGCAATCATGAAAAAGTGACAGCGAACGGCATTTGATGTACGATGTGATAAACCCATCGGAATCTCCTTATGAACCGAGTATCGCGCCGAACGTTTGTAAAGGCTGGCGTCGCAGGCGCGCTAGCAACTGTCGCCGGCACCAAAGCTTCAGGGCGCGTCATCGGCGCGAATGATACGATTCGGCTCGCAGTGTGCGGTCTCAATGGCCGGGGTGGCGATCATGTCAAAGAGTTCGCCGGGATGCCTGGCGTGACGATCGCATACCTCGTCGATCCGGATACGCGCACATTTGCGAAACGCCAAAAACAACTCCGCGATTTGAAATGCCCGGAAGCGAAGGTCGTACAGAATGTCCGCCAGGTACTCGAAAGCAAAGATGTCGATGCCATCACCATTGCCACGCCCAACCATTGGCACGCGCTGATGACCATCTGGGCGTGCCAGGCGGGCAAAGATGTTTATGTTGAGAAGCCATGCAGCCACAATGTGCACGAGGGCGCGATTGCGGTCGACGCCGCTCGCAAGTACAACCGCATCGTGCAACACGGTACGCAGCGTCGAGGCTGGAAGTCGTACCAGAATCTCGCGGCCGTCGTCCGCTCCGGCCATTACGGCAAACTGCGGGTTTCTCGTGGCATTGTGTACAAACTTCGGTTGGGCATTGGCGAGAAACCAGTCGCATCAGCTCCGCCTGAGATCAACTTCGATCTGTGGACTGGGCCGGCAGCTGAGCGGCCATTTCACGGCAACCTCGTCCATTACAACTGGCATTGGTTTTGGGACTTTGGCAACGGCGACATCGGCAATCAGGGCGTGCATCAGATGGACGTGGCCCGATGGATGATTCCAGATGCCAAGTGGCCGCGTAGCGCGTTCGCACTCGGTGGCCGGTTCGGTTACAAGGATCAGGCGGAGACGCCCAACACGATGTTGGTCAATTACGATTACGGTGAAACCAAACTGATCTTCGAAGTGCGCGGCCTGCCGACCAAGAATTTCGCCAATGACCCCAAGAACGAAGGGAGCGTCCTGCACTTCGACGATGGCGTAATCGCGGATTTCAAGTTCTTCCGCAATAACGGCGACCCGAAGGGCGAAGCAGTACCTCCGATGCTGCAGGCCGAGCCGACGGAGGATATCTTCGCCAACTTTATTTCTTGCGTTCGCAGCCGGAAACAGGGTCAGCTTTGGGCCGACATCAACGAGGGGCACATCTCCAGCGTGTTGTGTCACCTCGGCAATGTGTCCTACCGATTGGGACAAGATGTAGCGTTCGCCCCGAGCCCACTTGAGGCTAGCAGCAATCCGACCTTCGGCGAGACCTATGAAAAGATGGTTGAACATCTGGTAAACGGCAAAGTAAACACTGCCGGCGAGAGATTACGTTGTGGAAAGTTGCTGACAGTCAACGGCGACGGCCATGTCAAAGATAACAATACGAAAGGTCTGTTGACGCGCGAGTACCGAGCGCCGTTTGTGGTGCCGAGCAGCATTTAGCGCAAAGGTGGGTCTCACCCACTGACTATGCGGCCTTGCGTTCGGCTAGTGCGGCCGTCACGGGCTTGAATGCTTTGACGATCAACAGATTGCCGATGGCTCGTTCGAGAGCCGGTAACGGCAGCCAGCGCCAGAGTTGCGGCAACTCGCCGCGGCGCAGGTGACGCTTCGATACGCGATGTTCGGTGAAGTCGGCGAATAATGACTTCAGATCCCTGGCGGTGTGCCCGGAGCCGAGGCCGGTGTTCTTGGCGAGCCACCGTGTCCACGGGAAGAACGCCTCGGACCAATACTTGGCGCTGTATTTGGCCGGAACGATGGCGATGCATTTGCCGCCTGGGCGAAGAACGCGGTACACCTCTTGTACGACCGCCGTAGGACTTTCGACTTCGTCCAAAAGCCCGTTCATGCAGACCACATCAATGGATGCCGTGGGCAACGGAATCCCATCGGGCGGGCCGTGTAAGAACTTACCCGGCAAGCCGCGCAGGTCAAAATGTGATCGGATCAAATCGAGTTGCTCGTGCGATCCACTGTAAGAAATCACATCCGAGCCGTACTTGGCGTACTGTAGCCAATCAGTGCCTAGTCCTTCACCCATTGCCAACAGAGTTTCGCCGCTATGTTTGGCGAATTCCAATACGCGGGGCAACCAATAGCCCTGGCGGCGATAACGCTCGCATTCAATGCATTCGAACCACGCCGGCGTGAAGGCTTCCGGCGCTGCATCACGAGGTGGCTTTCGAAAGGCTTCACGGTGATACAGCCGATCCGTGGCTTCGGCCGGCAGGTCGCCGCCTGCGGGAAGCCTGTCAGGCTCGGGAAAAATACGTAGCCTCGATCCGGTCGCGGCCATGGCCCGACTCCTCGGCGGCCCGAATCGTCCATGATTCGGTCACTACCAAGCCGCGACATACCTTACCTGCCTTGCCGCGTCAAGCCGATCGTGGCACAAACTGAGAGATGAAACAAACCATCAAGACTTGCGTAGAAGCCCCGCGCTGGACTGAAAATACCGCTTGCGGCGAGTCGATTTTTGTGGCGGCTCGGCTTCGTGGTCCTGCAAGTCGGCAAGATTGGCGAGGCAACCAGGGCAGGCTACGGTCTTGAGGTGAAATTCAACATACGTCTGATGACCATCGTCCAATACTTCCAACAGATAGCTGCCGAGCTGCTCCCGCGAGGGGCATGTCAGCCGGTCGCGCCGCCATATTGCCCCGACGGAGTGGTCGCCGCGATCGCGCTCCTGCATCACATCCCGCAAGCGCAGGCGTAGTGCATCATCGGCGCGAAGGGCGTGCTCCAGGCGAGCACATTCGGTATCACCGAGGGCGTCGTCGATATAAGCTCGGAGCATCTCGCGAGAGCAGTCTTTCATGGAGTATTATCTTACCCCACGCCCGGTGCTGTCGCCAGCCCATGCTAAATCGCTTGTACGGCCGCAATTCGGTCCCGCAGGGCGGCCACGCCTTCGCACCACTTTCGAAGTTCGGTTTCGGCGGCTTCCAAATCGTTGCTCACTCCTTGGGCAACCTGTTGGGCCGCGCCGAATCGCTCACCCAACTGCTGCAATCGGGCACTCACTCGGGACTGGGCTTGTTGTAGACCCGCCGGCTCGGCAGCTTGAGTCTCGAATTGTTCCAACATCTCGAATTGTTCGTCCATTTCCGCGCGCATGGCATCGGCGGAACGTTCCGCGGCCATCAACACGGAAACCCAATCGCCGACCGCATGGGTCAACGCCGCAGTTGTGTGCATGGTGGTTCCCCCCAAGGACCGGCGACGGCCATAACTCATGTCGGTGACAATTGCAGCGCGGCTTTTGCACTTGCGTTCGCGGCCGTGTGCGGTTATTACCCCGCTTCCCCCGCAGAGTATCCGGTCCTGTCGCCATCGTTGTCCGGCTATCAGTCGGCCGCGCAAGGAGGCTCTCTCGTGTACATTTCTTGTTCCACGTTGTGTTTCGGCAAGCAACCGCTCGGGGCGGCTTTGCGGTCGATCGGCGAAATGGGTTTTACCAAAGTCGATGTCGCCATAACCGAAGGCGGCCCGCACCTCAGCCCATCCGAGGTGGCAGCTGACCCTTCACGTGCCGCACAAACTCTCAAGATGTGGCCCGGAATCACGGCGGCGGCGTTCCATGTTGAATTTGCTCAGGGCATTGTCGGGGCCGATGCCGAACTACAGATGAGCGCGATTTGTCGGCTGGCCCGCGTGTTGGCAGTGTCATTGGTGAGCGTTCCAGCTGCGGCCGTCGATTGCGATTTCGACAAGGAAGTCGAGCGACTCAGCCATCTGGTGCATATCGGCGAAAAAGAAGGCGTGACTTGCGCGGTCGAAACCAACATAGGAACGTTAACGGAGACGCCAAGCAAGACCGTGGAACTCTGTAAGCGCGTGCCCGGCCTCAGCGTCGCGCTGGACCCGAGCCACTATGTGGCCGGTCCGTTTCACAGTCAGGAATTCGACGAACTATATCCTTATGTCAAGCACGTCCGCTTGCGCGACACCGGCAAGAACTTGGACAAGTTCCAAGTCCGCGTCGGCCAGGGCGAAATCGAATACGGCAAAATCGTCAACCAATTGACCCGCTGCCGTTACAACCGCACGCTCAGCGTCGACATCCGCGACCAACCCGAACTCGGCTTCCCGATGCAGCCGGAGGTGCGGAAGTTGAAGTATCTGCTAGAGAGTTTGATCTAGTCAGTACCCACGCTCTGCCCTTTGATCCACGTCCCGCAACAATGAGGCCAACCAGGTCACGTTGCCGGGGCCGTCGAGTGGTTCCGTGGGCGGTGTTTCCATTCGTTTTCGCAGAGTCGTGACAAGTTGGCTGGCGAGTTTGAAGCGGGCGGCGGGCGGCATTTGGAATAGTCGTTGGAAAAACGAGCGCAGGATGCGGCGGTCGTCAGACGTGCATCGGGCGATCTGCGCAGTTGTAAAGGTCACTTTGGCGGAAAAGAATTGTTCCAGTACTTTTTGGGTACGAGCGGGTGGGGCCTGTTGGCGTTCGCGGATGACGAGCGTGCCGGCGGCCATGTCGCCAAGGCGTTGGCGCTTGGTCGTAAGAGCGATGAGTAAGGCACCAGCGAGATAACCCATCGGCAGGAAGTCACCGACGGCCATTAAGTTGCGAATGCATGTTGCAGTGAAATCGACGGGCGCACCGCCGTCGCGGACCACGCGGGCGTCCATCAGGCGTTTGCCAGGGGTCTGTCCGCTCCACCAGGTTTCGAAAAGAATGTCGTAAACGATCCAGAAGAACGCCATGAGCATGGCAAGGAAAAACCCGCCGAAACGAAGCGAGTCGGAATCCGGTTGTTTGATTTCGAGAGCGCCGAGAATGATGACAAAGACAATGACCGCGATAATGGTGCAGGCAGATTTGATGACGGCGTCCACCATCCATGAGACGGTGCGGGTGCCAAGGCCGGCCAGTTCAAACTCGAGGTCGATCTGTTCGGGCGTTTCCAGGCGCAGATCATCGGACAGGTCCATGTTGCAAATTGTATGATAGCCGCAGCATGAAAAGCACTGATCGCGAAACCCGCTGGCGTGAATTGTCATCGTTACTCGACGCTGGTGATCTTTCGGCCGAAGATTTGAAACGGCTAGCCCGGCTTTATCGCCAGGTGACCATCGACTTATCGCAAGCGCGCGACCGCGGCGATGAACCTAGCCGCGTACGGTTTCTCAATGATCTGGCTGTGCGCGCCCATTCGCGTGTGTATTCCAGCAAGCGAGTGGATTTGCGACCTGTCGTTGGTTTCTTCATTCACGGCTTCCCGCGGTTGTTGCGCAAACACTGGGTGCCCGTCTGGATCACTATGGGAGTCATGTTTGGATCCGCGCTGGTGAGTGGCTTGGCGGTGGTGAACAATCCCGAACTTGCCTATTCGCTATTCGACGAGCGACAAGTTGAGCTTGAGAATCTAAGGTTGGAAAAACACGAAGGCGAGTACCGAGGCAACTTCACGTTTTCCAAGCAAGCGAGTTGGTTTGCCGCGGGTGCCATCATCCTGAACAACTGCCGAGTGACCATCTATGCGTTTGCCGCCGGTGCCGCGTGCTGCGTGCCGGGCCTGATGCTGGTTCATTACAATGGCCGGATGCTCGGCACACTGAGCGGTCTCGTGTACAAGAACGGATATTTCTGGGGCTTCTATTCGCTGATCGCCACGCATGGCGTTCTGGAGCTAACAGCTATATGTATCGGCGGCGCGGCGGGCTTGGTACTCGGCTGGGCACTGGTCAAAGCGACGAACCGACCACGACGCGATGCGCTCAAGTTGGCAGGCAAAGATGCCCTCGGCTTGCTCGGCGGAGCGTGTGGCATGTTAGTGATCGCGGGAATTATCGAGGCGTTTGTGACGCCACACTACAATGCGACCGTGCGCTGGTCCACTGCCGGCACCACAGGTGTCCTTTTTGTTATTTACGTTTGGTTGCTCGGGAAGCCGGCCGTCACGTCAACAACTCTTTGACCGGGCTGCCGCCATCCACAATCTTGATCGGCCGATCCAGTGGACCCATGTTTTCTTTGCGCGGGTTGATCTTGAGCGTTTCGCAAAATGTGCAGAACAGGTCCGGCACGGTGACAGGCCGCTCTTTGATAGACATGCCGTCATTCGTTGTCGCGCCAACCACTCGTCCGCCGCGAACGCCGCCCCCGGCAAGTGCGACATTGGACGCCTGCGGGAAGTGATCGCGGCCACCACGAGCATTGATACGCGGCGTCCGGCCAAACTCGCCCATCCACACGACCAGCGTCCGTTCCAACATGCCGCGTTCTTTCAAGTCAGCGACGAGAGTTGCAAAGCCTTGATCGTTCGTCGCCGCAAGATTCTTCACTCGCTCGTAGTTGTTGTCGTGTGTATCCCAGCCGTCGGATTCGACTTCAATGAAGGTGACGCCCGTCTCAACGAGCCGGCGGGCCAGTAAGCAGGCCTGACCAAATGGGTTGCGGCCGTAACGATCACGAACCTTGTCCGGTTCCTGATTCAGATCAAAAGCCTTGAGTCGCGGGCTTTTCACAAGCCGAGCCGCACCGCCGTAGAGAGCTTGGTGGTCGGCGGACGGAGCTGGCGCCCCGGCTTTGCCAAACTCGGCATCGACATCCTTCAGTAAGTCCATGCGGCGATCAAAACGGGCATCCGTGACATCTTTAGGTCGTTCGACGTTTTCCGGCATTTTGTTCGGGTCGGCAACTTGCAGTGGCGCGTATTGCATACCGAGAAAACCCGAGCCCGGCGCGCCAACTCCCCCACCGCCACGTCGCCGCGAGACTGAGACGAACCCCGGCAGATCAAAGTCGGGATCGCCCAATTCTTTCGCGGCGTTGGAGCCAAACGTGGGATACTTGATCGCGGCGGTCGGGACGTAGCCGGTGTGCAATTGGTAGGCGGCTCGCGGGTGAGCGCCTTCTTTGTTGGTCACGGAACGAATGAGCGATATATCGTTCATCTGCGCGGCTACTTTCGGCCACAAGTCAGCTATCTGAATTCCCTTGGCGGCCGTAGCGATTGCTTTAGTCTCGCCACCGTTGGCGTGGCCGGGCTTGGGATCAAAGGTCTCGAGTTGGCTCGGCCCACCGTTCATGAACAGCAGAATACACGCCATGCCATTCTTGCGCAATTCGGTCGCTTGCAGCGACATCGTGTCGCCGAAGCCAAGTGATGTAGTCGCCACAGCGCCGGCTGCCGACCAGCGGAGGAATGAGCGGCGATTCAGAACGCCATCTCGATTGCAACAGACGTGTGTCAATGACTGCGTAAACATGGTCATCCTCGTCGATCACTTGCGTGACAAAAATTCGGCGGAGTTCAGCAACGCCCAAAGCAGGTCTTCGTAGGCTTCCGAACGCTTGCCAACCTTCTTGATGTAAGTAATGGCTTTGTCGGCCTCTTGATCGGAGGGCTTACGCGCCAACGTTCGCAAATACACCGCACGCACAGCGTCATTGTCCTGCGGATACGCCTCCAAAACACGGCCAAGGAGATTCGTTCCAGTTGCCCGCATCTTGGCTTGAATGTCCGGACTGTTCATCAAGATCAGAGCCTGCGGAATACTGCCTTCGATTTCATCGGGCTTCAACGATGGATCGAAACGAAACTCGTTGATGAAGTTCGCCTCCAAACCAACGGCACCACGACGACCCGGCATTGGTCCATTCATTTGTTCGCGCTGGCCTAGCGGCCCCAACGGTCCTAATACTGTGACCAGTGAATCCCATAGAGTCTCGGCCGTGAGTCGTTTCGGTGTAGAGCCGGTGAAGTGCAAATGCGTATCGGCCGACTCGCCGGGCCGCAGTTCCCGCTGATACGTCTCGCTGTTGCACACTAAACGCATTAGTCCTTTGATGTCATAATCGGATCCTTTGAACGATGCGGAGAGGCGGGTCAACACATTGGGCATCACCACGGGCCGGCCGGGGCCAAGATCGTCCACGGGCATCGAAAACGATTGGCCCATCAGTTCGCCCCACATGCGGTTGACGAACGCGGCGGCAAACCAGAAGTTCTGCGGCCCGGCAATAGCCTCCGCGAGCTGTTGTCGCCGTTCACCATCGGAAACAAACACACTCGTGGACGGTGCCGAGCCATCAAGAAATTTCGGCTGCATCAACGTGGTTTTTTTTGAGTCGGCCTTGTCGGGCATGCGATGCCGGCCACCGGGGTTGCTTGCCAACGTCGCCACGATTTGCGGTGGCATGTTCAGGCCGGTCACGCCGTAACGCACCTTGGAGAAGTACGCCGCAAGTTCGTGAAACTGTTCCTGCTTCCACGCATCAAACGGATGATCGTGGCATTGAGCGCACCCCAGTTGGATGCCGAGAAATACCCGCGCGGTTTCGGAAGCTCGCTCTTCGGTTTGATCATCGCCATTGTGGGCAAGCAAGAAGAAATTGGCACCCGCACTGGCTTCCGGCTCAGCAACCTTAATGTCGCCCTTCGCGGTAAGCATTTGCTTGGCGAGTTTGTCCCACGACGTGTTGGCGGCGAATTCTCGTTCGAGCCACATTTGCAACGACGGCGTCATCGCCAACACCCGGCGGTCGCTGAGCTTCACCGTAATCACGTCGCGCCAGTAACGCATCCAATGC